>CAMWLY010000022.1 GCA_947175145.1 uncultured Muribaculaceae bacterium
GGATATGCTACATTAAAGCGTCTATACGAAGTAATTGATTTTTCTTCCTGGAAAACACTTACTCCAAAAGCAAGTGTTAGGAATATTGTCCAGTTAAGCAATTCTATTTTTAAAATTCAACCTGGTCTGTGGGCACTTGAAGAAGCACGTGATCAAGTATTAAATAAATTTAAATTAAAGACTCCAAACAAACAAAGTGAAGAGATTTTCAGTCATTCATTTTATCAGGGTCTATTAGTTGAGATCGGTTGTTTTAGAAATTTCAAAACTTATATTCCTCCTCAAGACAAACATCATCTGTTTTTGGAAAAAGAATTAGGGACAATGACAAATCTAAAGACACTGCCACAATTTACGTACGACTATCTACTCAGAAAAGCCAGAACTATAGATGTAATATGGTTTAATGAGAGAACTATGCCTACTCACTTTTATGAAGTAGAGCATACCACTGATATTAAAAATTCTCTTTCCAAATTTTTCGAATTACAGGATTTCTTTGCATCGTTCTTTATTGTGGCAGATAAATGCCGTGAAAATGAATTTAATGATAAACTCAATGTTTCGATATTTTCTCCAATAAAAGATCGCGTAAAATTTCTTACCTACGATAAGATAGCAAATTTACACTCAAACTTAACCCAACAACAAAAGTTTTTTTGGTAAAGCATCTAAGACACCATATCAAGTAATTTGAATCATTACATAATTGTAGTGACCGGCATTTATTTAATTATTCAATCAAAATTTATAGGGTAGTAATCAGGTTAATTAAATATAAGGTTCCGCAACTATCCGCGACTATTTGTCAGGGCGGTTGAAAATCTGCTTGATTACTGGAAATGAACGGAAAAATGCGTATATTTGTGGCTTAATTATTACGCATGGACGCTAAGGACATTAAAAAGGATATTCTACCTGACTCCAACCAAACTGAAAAAGAAATCAACCGGCGTCAGTTAGCCGAGGGAGTACGCCCCGATATCCTTAACTATGACGATATCATTAAAATCGCTCCGTTCCTGAAAGGACATCATAAATTAGTCGACAAAATACTGCATTGGCTGATTTTAGACCAATGCAATGCCGTGCACTCCAAATATTGCTATACAACCGGCAACGAATTCTCCACACTCCTGATCGATGATTGCTACAAGATCAAAAAGAAACTCGATAACCCCGAAGTGCTCGACAAAATGAAGGGTCAACCCTTTGTGACAGTCAGCAATCACCCATACGGCGCAATAGATGGAATCCTGCTTATCGACATCATCGGTCGCAAATTCCCGGATTTCAAGGTGATGGTCAATATGTTTCTGAACTATATAAGCGCCATGCGCCCTTCGTTTATCGCAGTTGATCCATCAGGCTCGCAAGATAAGGAGAAGCAACTCGCCACTATGCATGGCATCCGCGAATCAATAGCTCATGTTAGAGCCGGTCACCCTATAGGATTCTTCCCGGCCGGAGCTGTTTCCAAAATAGATAAAACACTCCATATTTCCGACCGGGAGTGGCAACCCTCTATCATAAGATTAATCAAGCAACTGAAAGTGCCGGTAATACCGGTATATTTCCACGGCCACAACTCAGCAATATTCAATATTCTGGGCATGATCAACTGGCGGTTGCGCTTACCAAGACTCCCACGCGAATTATTCAACAAAGCCGGAAAAGAGATACGCATATCATTTGGTGAACCCATTTCGCCGGCCGAACAGGCTGATTTCAAAAATCTCGATGAATTCGGACGAATGCTGCGCGAACGGACCTACGGGCTCAAGGAGATCTATAAAGACTGAACCTCTCAAATTCCAATGGCAGATACCAACAATATATCAGAAGAAATCACTCGTGTAAAGCAGCGTTTCGGCATAATCGGTGATGCTCCGGCACTAATCGAAGCTATGGCGCGCGCTGTGCGCGTGGCTCCAATTGACCTCTCTGTGCTCGTGACAGGAGAATCCGGCGCGGGCAAAGAGGTATTCCCCAAGATTATCCATCAATATGGGGCGCGCAAGCATAAAAAATATATAGCTGTAAACTGCGGAGCGATTCCTGAAGGCACAATCGACTCCGAATTATTCGGCCACGAAAAGGGGTCATTCACTGGTGCGATCGCTACCAGAAAGGGTTATTTCGAAGAGGCCGACGGAGGCACGCTCTTTCTTGATGAAGTGGCCGAACTCCCTCTGACAACTCAGGCACGCTTGCTCAGAGTCCTTGAATCCGGAGAGTTTATCAAGGTGGGCAGTTCAACAGTGCAGAAAACAGATGTGCGTATCGTGGCCGCGACCAATGTGAATCTGCTTGAAGCCGTGAGAAAAGGAAAATTCCGCGAGGATTTATATTACAGACTCTCCACCGTGACCATTGAAGTGCCCAACCTTCATGACCGCGGTGAGGGTGATATACATCTGCTTGCCCGCAAATTCGCTTCCGATTTTTCTCGAAAATATATGACCGAGCCAATTACATTCTCGGCTGACGCCGTAAGAACGATGGCTCTCTACCGATGGCCCGGCAATGTGCGCCAACTGAAAAATGTGGTCGAACAGCTCGCTCTCTTCCACGCCGGCGAAGAAATCGACAGGCCTATGATTATCGAATCACTTCCGATAGATCATTCCGGACTGTCTACCCCGGTGCATACCCGACACAATGCTCACGATTATGAAAGCGAACGACAGATGCTATGGCAAATGGTACTCTCGCTCAAGGCTGACATCAGAGAACTGCAGACGCAACTTGGCGAACGAAACAATCATCGTGAATCCAACTGGGAGGAGGTAAGCCCCGTAACCACTCTGATGAAATATTCCGATGCCGACCTGCTGGGCGTGAAATCGGATTCCAACCCTAACTCTACCCCTCTGGCCAAGGCTGAAAAGCAGGCCATAGAAGCCGCATTAGCCCGCAATAACGGCAACAAAAGAAAGACCGCAGAAGAGCTAAATATATCCGTAAGAACCCTCTATCGCAAACTTCAGGAATATGATATACAGTAAAATCTTGCGCCAAAAGGTTCTGCTGCTGATTATCGCACTACCGATATTTCTGCTACTCGGAGGTTGCATACCGAGATATACCCTCAACGGCTCTTCTATCAATTATGACATCTACAAGACAGTAGATATCGGATATTTCCCCATTAGGGCCGCTCTTGTGTATCCGCCGCTGCAGCAGACATTTGAGAATGAATTACTCAACTATGTAACGCGCAACACCCGCCTGCAGGAGATTGATTCCAACAACGCCGATTTGAAACTCGAAGGTGAAATTACCGGTTATTCGCTATCGCCACAGGCAGTAGGCACCGATGCTTACGCCACAGAAACGCGCCTTACAATCACCGTAAGAGTTAAATATACCGACAATAAAAATCCATCAAATAATTTGGACCAGACCTTCTCCGCTTACAGGCAATTTGACTCCTCACTGATGCTTACTGATGTGCAGGATGACCTGTGTCAGCAAATCAGCGAAGAACTGGTAAATCTAATATTCAACGCCACCTTCGGCAATTGGTGACAATCTCCCCTCAATCGACCATGACCCAGCCATATTTTATAATCCCCGATATAGAGGCACTAAATTCAGCCGCCCCCGAAGAGCGCACTCGCTTGATGCGGCGAATTGCGGTAAATATCGGTAATGAGAATGCCCTGCGACGCATCTTCGGGATAGACCCCGAAGAATTTGCCAATTTTTATCCCGACATGTTCGGGCCGCAACTTACTACCGAAGACACGATCGATAGTTTTATCGACCGCTTCTCACCGGGCAGTGCTTCTGTACCGGCCGACTCGGAAGGTGTAATTCCGATAGCACCGGCTATCGATTATGCCACCATGCTCGAAATGGAGCAGACCAAAAAAGAGAGAAATGAGAAGAAGCAACCCGAAGATAAGAAACCGGTAATGACCGATAAACATGTTACCGAACAAAAGCCTTCGATGACACTCTTCCGCCAACTGGTAAAAAATCAGGATTATTCAAAAGCACTTGAGATTATTGAAACACTCAATTTGAATAATCCGGAAAAAAGTATTTACTTTGCATATCAGGTAAGTTTTCTCAAAAAACTTATCGAAAATCAGGCCTCCGGGACTATATAAAGCATCTCGGAGACTGAAATATGAACATATAAACGGAATCTACCGAGAAATTAACACTTTTTAAGATATGTATATCTTTTTTGCAATTCTCATTGTAATAGCCAGTGTCCTGCTTGTAGGCGCAGTGCTCATTCAGAAATCAAAAGGGGGCGGTCTTGCCTCTGACTATTCATCGGGCAACCAGTATTTGGGATACCGCAAAACCACCGACTTCATAGAGAAGGCTACCTGGGGTTTGGCAATCTTCATCTGCGTGCTTTCGATTTGTGCTTCATTTACTGTAAAAGCACCGGTAAATGTATCGAGCATCACACCGGCCTCAGCACCGGCACCTTCAAGTGCAGCTCCTGCACCATCGAATGCTACTCCGGCACCTGCCAACAACGTGCCCGCAGCGAATTAATCATTCATTCCAATTCAGCTTCTCGCGGAGCACCCGCGCGAAGTTTTTTCCCGGTGGCATAGCCACAGTGAGAACGAAGGGAGCCTGGCGAACAGTCAGGCTCCCGCCGTTTGCGGGAACAGCAAATGTTCGACCGTCGATTGCTACATTGCAATGTCGACCGCGCGAATTCATAGACAGGTTGATCGGGGCATCACTCCCCACGACCAAGGGGCGAATAGAGAGCGAATGAGGCGCCACAGGTGTTATGATGAGGTTGTGAAGTTCCGGCTCGAGGATTGGACCACCGCATGAGAGATTATATGCCGTGGAACCGGTAGGAGTGGAAATCAGCAAGCCATCGCCGCGATAATCCGCCAGAAAATCATCTCCGAGAGTGGCAATAACATCAACCATAGAAGATGTATCGCCCTTGAGCACCGAGACTTCATTAAGGGCATATCGACTGATTCCGGAGGGGAGATAGTCTGACTCTACCTCAAGCATCATCCGCTCCGACTTGTCAAAGCGACCGGCTACAATGGCCTCTCTAACCTCCTGAGGTTTGGCAAATGTAAAACCGGCCAGATAACCCAAATGGCCGGTATTTATGCCCAACACCGCTACCGGCATTCCACCGAGCCACTCAGCTGAGCGCAGAAATGTGCCGTCGCCCCCTATGCTCACGAGCAAATCCACTCTTTCGGGCAAAGTTTCTACCGGTCGGGCTGAATATAGATTCACTCCGAACTCAAGGAGCCACTCTCCGAATTCCTGATGAATCACGGTTTCAATACCTTCTGACGCGAGCATGGCCAGAAATTCCCGGAGTTCGGCGATATGCGACTCCTGACAGGGGTTGCCAAAGACGGCTATCATAATTCTATTAATTTTCTGACGGCGAGCAGTCGGTCAAGCGCAACAGCCGGTAGCAGGGACTCCCCATGTGCAAAGGAATCCGAGACGGTGTAACCATACCTCTCCAGGTGATGGACTACAGCTTCCGGATCTTCACAGCGCACACGCAGTGTAACCCGCAGAAGACCATGCTCGATCGGAGTAGTAAACATGTCGACAAGGTGCACATCGGCATCTTCGACGGCACGCGCCAGATGAGAGGCACTGTAATCGGCAGGTGCACATTCCACCTCAACCACACTGCAATCACCACGCGATGAAATCTGACGGCCAAGGGCCTCGAGCATAGAATCAGAATCTATCACTCCGATAAACTCTCCATCATTATCCACGTTGAGGATTCTGTCCGGTGCATCAAGCAAACGGGGCAAAACATCGAGCAAGTGCATGCCCGCATCTACCCGCTCTGAACCGGCAGATTCCCCTAAACCTCTCTGCAAGGCAATGGCATCTCTTGCTTTCATAATTGTTTTTCCTCTTTTTTTTGTAAATTTGCCTACGTTTAAAAACGATTACCACTTCGCTGATATTATAACAAACAACTCAGCAGGAAATCGCTTTAACAATTAATATCAAATATTGTGCCGAAAAAGCGGACTTGACTGTAATGACACGTTTAAGCGTAAATATCAATAAAGTAGCTACCCTCCGCAATGCCAGAGGGGAGAATACACCTGAGGTAGAGAAATTCGCAGCTGATTGCGAGATGATGGGCGCGCAGGGCATAACCGTGCATCCGCGGCCCGATGAGCGTCACATCACACGCAAGGATGTGGATTTGCTTTGCAAGCAAGTGCGCACCGAATTCAATATCGAGGGGAACCCGACAGAAGAATTTATCGAGCTGGTGCTTCGCGCCAGACCCGCTCAGGTCACTCTTGTACCGGACTCGCCCGATGCATTAACAAGCTCGGCGGGCTGGAATATTCCTGCGCATAGAGCATTCTTAAGAGATGTTACTGCCCGATTTAAAGAAGCCGGCATCAGAGTCTCAATATTTGTAGATGCCGACCCCGAGCAGGTAAAGGCTGCTGCAGAAGTGGGTGCTGACCGGGTGGAACTTTACACCAAACCTTACGCCGACCTGTTCCCTAACGACCCGGAGCAGGCGATAGCTCCATTTATTAAAGCCGCCCGGCAAGCTCAAGAATCCGGACTTGGATTAAATGCCGGTCACGATCTGAATCTCAAGAATCTCAAATTCTTCCGTCAGCATATTCCAAATCTTGACGAGGTGAGCATTGGCCATGCGCTGATTTCCGACGCACTTTATCTCGGAATCAGCGAAACAATCCGCCAATATCTCGCTCAACTTTCCGTATAATTGATAAACGATAACCGAACACGATATGAAACTTTCCTTCTGGACGCTTGTGATAGATGGCGGCTATATAATGATTCCCCTGGCGATTCTGCTGCTATTGACCATTTATGTATTTACCGAGCGTTTTATCGCTATCCGCCGTGCATCGCGCGAGGATAAGACCTTTATGAACAGGATTCGCGATTATGTGCATGAGGGTGATATAGAATCTGCACGCAACCTTTGCAAAATGTCTGACACCCCATATTCTCGCCTTATCGACAAAGGATTATCGCGAATAGGCCGCAATATGAATGATGTACTCGTGGCGATTGAAAATACCGGCAATATCGAGGTTGCAAACCTCGGCAAAGGTCTCCCCTGGCTTTCAACTACCGCAGCGGGTGCGCCTATGCTCGGTTTCTTAGGCACGGTAATCGGCATGATCGATGCATTCTTCTCATTAGCGAGCGCCGGCACTGCTGCAAATATCACAGTGCTTTCATCAGGCATATATCAGGCTCTGGTAACCACAGTTGCCGGTCTGGTGGTGGGCATCGTGGCTCTCTTCGCTTATAATTATCTTGTGGCAAGAATTAACCGCGTCATGAATTTGATGGAACAGAAGACCATGGAATTTATGGACCTGCTCAATGAACCCTCCTGGTGGCTCTCAAACGCAATTTCCAGTCACTCGACACTTTCTCGATGTCATCGATGACCGATGTCATCTTTCTGCTGCTGATATTTTTTATGGTTACTTCAACCATAATTTTCCCTGCGGCCATTGATGTGAATCTGCCTCAGAGCGGTGAGCAATCATCAGTCAAACCCATGACCGAGGTTTACCTCAATTCCGACTCTGAAATATATCTTGTGGAGGATCGCAATGATTCTACCCAATTATTGAGTACTCCGCGACAGATAACTTTTCCGCAGCTCGAAAGCGAATTAACCAGAATTCAGCAGATGGATTCGACCCGCGCAGTGGCACTGTATGCCGATTCAACTATCGATTATGGCAAAGTGGTCAAGGTGCTCGACCTGGCCGCACGCCGCAATCTGCGCATGGTACTCTCCACTCGCGCACGCCAAGCTGATATCTGAACCCCCTATCCGAACCGATGACAGAACGGGATAAAAACCGAAACCAACGAGATACTATAATTGCCGCGGCTGTGACTTTCGTCGCGGCTCTGGTGATTCTGCTCTTGCTTTTCTGCGGAAGTATAAACTATGACCGCAATCTGCTTGCGCTCGACTCCACACCTGAAATTTCTCTACTCACTCCTGATGATGAGGAGTTTATCGAACCGGAAATAATACGAGACCTCGGTGAACCTGATGCAACGCAGAAAGATGAACCTGCTCCGGCCTTTCAGGGTCAACCTCGCAAGGCAGACACAGAAAACGACAAACTGATAATTCCGGGTAAAAATGAAAAACCGGCTCCTCCTGTAGAGAAAAACATCTCTCAAACAAAACCGAGTCCTGTCAAAACTTCCGAACCGCCCAAAACTGATGAGAAAAAACAGGAAGTAACTTCTAAAATGGCAGGCAAATTCAGTCCCCGCAATGGCTCGGAAAGCGGCAGCTCCAATTCATCAGGCGCGGGCGGCACGGGGGTCGGCATAAGCGGCTCGGTAGCCGGAAGAACTTTCAAGGGCTGTCCGAAACCTAATGTCGCTCTTCAAAACAAGGTTGTGGTGGAAGTCAAAGTAACAATTGATGCAGCGGGCAGAGTGATCTCGGCGCAGCCGCGCAGCAGATCCGGCAATGCATCGACCGCTATCCTCAATGCTTGCGCACAGGCAGCAAAATCCGCCCGATGGAGTGAGGATCCAAATACTCCCTCCGCCCGCGGCTCGATAACTTTCACCATAACTCCCAAGTAAGAATAATTAATCCTTAACAACTTTATATTTTTCTTTTAAACCTCCATCCATGAATATAAAGCTCTTATCTTCAATGCTCGCGATTACATTCGCAGCTGCAGGCGTCTGGGCTCAGACCGCCACCAAAGCATATATACCTACCCCTATCACCAAAAGCTCCATGAATACCGGGAACTTTAAGTTTGCCGGCATGACTTCAACTTCAGCCCCGGCAGATAACTCTCTTGCCATAGATTTCACAGCAGGCGAAAGTTCGCTTGAAGAGATCGCATCATACGGGTTTGATTCAGGCATGCAGAACTGGACGCCTCAGGCCACCGATAATGTAACCTGGTCAGTAAAGAAAATCAAAGCCGGAACCGATTATGATTTCTCCAAAATCAATCCGTCTGATAAATCCTCGCTTTTTGTGGAGGGACCATACCAGATTTACAAACGTGAATGCTCCGAAATAAAATCACCTGCCATTCAGATTCCGGATCAGGGCATCATGTCATTTTGGGTCGGAATGTCGCTGAATTTTGAAGATTGTTCATCACTATCACTTCTCATCGCGGAAGCCGGTAAAGAGACACCCGAAGTTATTTGGAAGTCTACCGATCTGAAGGGTGACCGCCCCTGGCAGTGGCGCAAGATCGATATTGAGCTGGCACAATATTCCGGCAAGACCGTAACCCTGGCATTCAAATACGGTCCCGGTACCGCAGACACATTCAACACCGGTGGCTACAGCGGAGAGTATGCGATAGATGACCTTATCATCTCCGGTCGTGCTGCAGTGAACCATGTAGACCTCATCACCGGTGAATACCTGCGTCTTACCCCGCTTGCGGAGGGTATCGACGTGGCTTCATGGCATTGGTCCATGCCGGGTGCGACACCTGCCGAATCTGCTGAAAAGAACCCTGAAATATATTATACCGCCGATGGCAACTATGACATCACACTTACTGTGACCGACACTGATGGCAAGACCGGCAGTAAAACACGCACATGTTTCGCTTCAGTGACAGGCACTGCACCGGTTGCCAAGATTGTACCCCCGGCTACATTCCGCCACACCAATACCCGCCAACCATTGGTTGCCCCAATGATTCCGGTAACCTGGAGTGAGGCTTCCGAAGGATTCCCCACATCATATCATTGGGAATTCTCAGGTGTTAATCCCGACAAATCAGTTATTACCGAATCCACCGAGCAAGAACCATCTGTAGGCTATTCATTCCTGCACTCACAGCAGGCCTCTCTTGAAGTGTCTAACTCACACGGCACTTCAAATGCCACAGAAACCGTAACCGTGGAATATGATGGTCTTATCACCAATCTGGAAAAAGATGACCAATACACTTCATTCAATATGGAGGACTGGGGGTGGTTCCCGGGCTCAAACACACGCAAGATTACCGCATACGCTGAGAAATTCTCAAAGCCTTCGGTGCCAATCGTGCTCAATGGTGTATATGCATATTTCACAAAAGCCAATACCGGAGATCTGTCTGATCAGTTGGCAAGCGTGGGAGTGCATGTATACACATCTGAAAATGGGCTTCCCGGTCAGAAACTTGAATCTTGGTGGTGGGACGCATTCGAAATCGACGGCCCCGATGCAAGTGGTAACCCCACAGGAACTCCCTTCCCGATTGATCCGCCGGTAATCCTCAACGATGAATTCTTTATTGTGATTGACGGCATACCCGAGTATCACCCTGCCGATGCCGAGCGCGGAGAGACAGCTTTGGCATTGGGCATGGCTAAATTCCGCGACCATGGCAATACCACCCTTATGCTCAAAGATGGTGAATGGATATCGGTAAGCGATTACTTCCCGGCCGGAGCCAATCACACTTCACTCATGCTCTTCCCCTCAATCATTCACTCGGTAATTTCGAATCTCCCCGGCACAGAGCGCGACATTACGGTTCCGGCCGAAGCCGGTTCTGTGGACTATCCCATATTCTCATATATGGGCTGGAAACCTGAAGTGGAAATCAGCGCTCCCTGGCTGAGAGTGACCAACACCCCCGGTGATATGACTGTAGACAACCTGCACATAGAATATGACGCTATTCCCGCAGCATCAGATTCACGCTCCGCTACTGTCAAAGTTACCGACGGTGCAAGCCATCACATCTTCACTGTAACTCAGAATGCATCATCGGCTGTAGATACAATCGAGGAAGCTGAGACAGAAAAAACCGCCGCAGCTTATAGCCTCGACGGTCTGAAAATATCTCCGGAATCTTTACCGGCAAATCGAATTGTAATCGAGAAAAACAGGAAGATTCTCAATCGCTGACAATCTCTCCGCGCAAAGTAGCGGAAGAAGCATCATCTACGCGCACTCGGATAAAATCTCCCGGGTGCGCGTTTTTGCGCGGGAACACCACTACCTTATTTTGTGAAGTGCGTCCGAAATACTCCTCGGGATTTCTCTTTGAAGCGCCCTCTACCAGCACCTCAAACACTTTGCCTATATCCCTGCGGTTTGAGGCAAGCGACAATTCATTTTGCAAGGCTATCATTCTGTTAAGCCTATCGATCTTGACCTCTTCAGGAATATTATCGGGCATGGTGCGCGAAGCCAGAGTGCCGGGACGCTCGGAATATTTAAACATGAACGCCGAGTCAAATCCGGCTTCTCTCATCAGATCGAGAGTAAGCTGGAAATCCTCTTCGGATTCATCATGAAAGCCGGTAAACATATCTGTGCCGAGACCTGCATCGGGCAATATTCGTCTTATTGCCGCCACACGATCCATATACCATTCGCGCGTGTATTTGCGGTTCATGGCCTTAAGCACCTTATTGCTGCCGCTCTGAACCGGAAGATGAATATGGCGGGCCAGATTCGGGTGTGCCGCTATGGTTTCCAGAGTGCGATCCGACATATCCTTGGGATGCGATGTGGTAAACCTGATTCGCATATCGGGGGCAGCCTCAGCTACCATGGCGAGCAGTGTGGGGAAATCAGTCTTTTCACCGGTAGCCTTGTCTATATAATTATAGCTGTTGACATTCTGACCTAACAGTGTGGCCTCCTTGAATCCGCGCGCACGCAGGTCTGCCAGCTCTCGCAATATGCTTTCCGGTTCACGCGAACGCTCACGTCCGCGGGTATAGGGCACAATGCAATATGAACAGAAATTATCGCAACCGCGCATTATTGAAATGAAGCCGCTGATGCCCTGTCCGAGACGTTTGGGCACGACATCGCGATATGTTTCGGTAGTCGAAAGTTCGATATTCACGGCAGGCTGACCGGTCTCGGCGGCTGCCACAAGATTCGGCAAATCCAGATAGGAGTCCGGTCCGGCCACAATATCCACACCATGTTTCTCCACCAGTTCCTGCTTTATGCGCTCAGCCATGCAGCCTATCACACCGATAATCACGCGCCGACCTGTCTTGCGTCTCAAGGAATTCCAATAACTCAGACGCTGAAAAATCTTTTGCTCCGCGTTATCGCGGATAGAGCAGGTGTTAAGCAGCACGGCAGCTGCAGAATTATCATCTTCGGTGGTTTCATAGCCGGCAAGCGACATCATCTGCGCAACAACCTCACTATCAGCAACATTCATCTGACAGCCATATGTTTCGATGCGCACTTTTTTATTTATTGTGCAATTTTTTTCGTTTTCGGGCAAAAAAAAGGGTGTATTGTTAGTTGGGTATTGCATAAAATGACTAAATTTGTGCAAAATTAAAACTTAAATCTAAACGTTACAAATAAATCGACCTTACACATGAGCATTCCTTTTATCACAGCGGAAGAGGCAGCGAGTGTAATCAAGAATGGCGACAATGTCGGTCTTTCCGGATTCACAGCCTCAGGTACTCCCAAGGTTGTAACGGTGGCATTGGCTGAAAAGGCCAAAGCCCTCCATGAAAAAGGTGAGGAATTCAAAGTTAACCTCTACACAGGCGCATCAACCAACGATCATGTTGACGGAGAATTGTCAAGAGCCAACGCGATAGGCGTGCGAGTGCCCTATCAGGGACACAAGGACTCACGCAATCAGGCCAATGCTAACAATATGCATTATTCTGACCTGCACCTGAGCCATCTTTCACAGGATCTTCGCTATGGATTCTATGGCGACATAGACGTGGCAATCATCGAGGCAACAGAAATGAGCCCCAATGGAGAGATTATACTCGGCGCAGGCCTGGGCATGACTCCTACCGTAGCTCAGATGGCCAAAAAGGTTATCATCGAATACAGCAGCTATTATCACAATTCCTTCCGTGGATTCCATGATAATTATATTCCTGCCGACCCACCTCATCGTCGCGAAATTCCTATATACAAGCCGAGCGACCGCATTGGTTCACCGATTCTGAAGATAGATCCGAAAAAGATCATCGGAGTTGTACCCTCCAATGCATCTGAAAGCATCGCTCCATTTACCGCTCCCGATGAACTCACTACCAAAATTGGTGAGAATATATGCAACTTCCTGGCCTCAGAGCTCAGAGAAGGCCGTCTGCCCAAGGATCTTCTTCCGATTCAGTCAGGTGTAGGCAATGTGGCCAACGCTGTGCTTTATGGTCTTGGCGAGCACCCTGATATTCCCCGCTTCGAGATGTACACAGAAGTGATTCAGGATGCTGTTATGAAACTCATGGAGGAGGGGAAATGTAAATTTGCGTCAACATGCGCATTGACCTTCAGCGATGATGCCATGCTTCGCTTCATGGACAATATCGACTTCTTCCGTGATAAGGTTGTGATGCGTCCGGGTGAGATTTCCAATAGTCCCGAGATTGTTCGTCGACTTGGTCTTATAGCCATGAATACCGCTCTTGAAGCCGACATATTCGGTAATGTCAACTCTACTCATGTGCTCGGCACCAAGATGATGAATGGTATCGGCGGCTCGGCAGACTTCAGCCGCAACGCATTTCTCTCAATCTTCTCATGCCCCTCAATCCAGAAGGGTGGCAAGATTTCAACCTTCGTGCCGATGGTTTCACACCTCGACCACAGCGAACACTCAGTGAAAATCCTTGCGACCGAACAGGGTGTTGCAGACCTTCGAGGCAAAGATCCTCGTCAGAGAGCACAGACAATTATCGAGAATTGCGTGCACCCCATGTATAAGGAGATTATGTGGGATTACCTCAAACTTGCCGAGAAAAAGAGCAGCGGCCACACTCCTCACTACCTCCCCGCAGCTTTCGAACTCCACGAGGCTCTTATGGAGAAGGGAGACATGCTTCAGGCTGATTTCGCCAAGTATTATTGATCTTTCACACATATTGCCGCTAAGCTCAAGCTATCCGGCACTAATAAAAAGAGTATCCCGCGAGGGTACTCTTTTTATTTTCACCATGCCGACATAATCTTATTCGGGCCGCTTATTTATCCGGCAATGATTCCAGCCAGGTCTCTTCCGGAGGTAGTTCCGGCTCCTTTGGTATCTCCGGTTGGCTCGGCTGAGTCTGACGGATCTGCTGAAGACTTGACACTGCTTCGCGAAGTTTTCTTATTCGCTCCTCATAGCGGCGCTTCATATCCTCGAATCGCGACACTATATCGTCAAACTCTGCCAACTTACTCTCTATGGCCTTGGCTTCTCCAAGTTCTCCGCTCAATTTCTCAACTTCGGAGAGAAGTCCTGCATTATCATCAGAGAGCTGACTTATTTCCCCTTTGAGCTTTACGATTTCGGCATTGCGAAGCGCAATATCCTCAGAGTAGCGGCGTGCGGATTCACTGCTTTTCTTCTCGCTAATATGCGCTGTCTCCGCCTCGGATTTAGCCACCTCCAATTGATACTCCAAATCCTGCATGACCGCACGGGTCAAGCGCGGGTGCAACCATATCTTCCAAGCCGAATACATAAATTCAAACCGACGATTTATGAGTGTTTAAGCCTCTTCCTCTGCACCGGGCTTCATAACCACACCTTTAGACTTGCGTCCATTGATAGCTATTCGCAGCGGCTTGTCAAATTTTATGACTTTAAGAAAATCTGTCTCCTCTTCTACCGGAAGTGAATCCAGATATGCGGTGTCTATATAGCCGTTTCCCCCCTTGGGATCCACGGTCAGATAACCGGTGCCAAATGAAGTAAGATTCTGGAAGAAGTGGGTACCCTGTGAGGGTTCGACTCTGAAGCCGGGCATAGCTGATTCTACGATAAGACGAGCACCTGCAATCTGCGCCCATCTGACCGGTATGCCTAATGCCGGGTCAGATGTGCCCCACCGGCCGGGGCCTATCAGCATGTAAGGCTTACCCTCGGCACTAAGTTTATCATTGATCTTGCCCACTTCCGAAGCTATATCGCGAGTCCTGAGTGTATCAAAGGCATCGGGCTTCACGTAGACGGCATATTCCACTCCGTCCATTATACCATGTCCCAAGGCCGAATCCGAACGGAGTATAACTTCCGAATCTTCAACTTCGGTCACATTATCATCAAGCATCTCCTTCTGATCCACAATCGGGCGAATCTGAAGCCAATACATGGTTCCTTTAAAGCCATCGGCATCAGGTTTGGGTAGAATATTGGCGGCGAACTCGATTTCTACCGGGCGTCCCATCTCATATTGACCTGTGCGGAGCATAAACCCTGTGACTTTGGCAAGCGGGAATTTATCATGTTTCAACACATTGGCAAAGGTCACAACCTTACGCCCGGGTCCTATCTCATTGTCTCTTATAATGTGATCATTCACATCAAATGTGGAGACAAGATATTTCAAGGCTCCTGTCTTAAATGCGTCGGCGACCGGCACTTTCACGATATTAAAGGTATCATCGGGAGTAAAGGCATATAGTTCCTTTTTCCCGACAGGCAGCGCGTGAAGATATGTCTGAGTGTCACGCAATGCAAGTTCAACCGTGCTTGTCTGAAGCACCTTATCGGGGTGTGCCGGGGAGAACCGCAGCGCCTTTCCGCCATCTACGATATAACTGCCCAGACCGGCGGCAACCTCCACAACTCCCTCTTCACTCTTTTCATCTCCGGTGGGATAATAGTTGAGAGAACGGCCGACACCGGCAAAACTTGGATAGAACATGCCATTATGATCCTCTCCGACCATCTGCTGCAGTATTACCGCCATCTTTTCCTGATCGATAACATTGCTTGTGGCATTCATATAAGTTTTGGAGTCTTTGAAGAATACCGAAGCATATACGGCTTTTACCGCATCGCAGAGAGTGTTGATGCGGGTTTCGGGATCGTCACTATATGGCACCATGTAAGTCGAATAGATACCGGCAAACGGCTGATAGTGGGAATCCTCGATAAGCGAGGAGCTACGCACAGCCATCGGTCCTTGAACCACATTGAAGAAGGCTTCAAGATCACCTGTGACCTCTGATGGAAATTCCGCTTCAAGAAATGCCTTGAGAATCTCTGCATCGGGGGCATCTGAAAGAGCCAGACCATAGAGATTGTTGCGGTCCATGAAATCATCGAAGATATCTGTGCATATAACCAGTGTGTGAGGTATGGTCAGAGCCACGCCATCGATATTCTCACACTCCGGATGATGTTTGATAATCTGGTCAATAAAGGCCAGGCCCCGGCCTTTACCACCCATTGAGCCCTGTCCGATACGCGCGAAGTTGGAATATGAATCGTATAAATCCTTGTTAAATTCCGCCACGATACCGCGGTTTTTCATGCGTCGGTAGCGCACTATGCATTCAAACACCAGTCTGCGGACTTTGGCGGCATCTTCAAGGTCTGTAAATTCAAATGTGCGTAGCACTTCGGCTATTGGGAACAGGGCGCGAGAATATAGCCAGCGGCTGATACTATTGTTCGAGCAGTAGAATTGAAGTAGCTCATCGGGAATCTCGAATATCTTCTGCTGCAACTCACGCAGATTGCGTATCCGCATAAGTTCCTGACCTGTTTCCGGAGATTTCACCACAAAGTCTCCGAAGCCAAACATGTGTGAGACAGCCTTGCGCAGGTCTATAGGAAGTGTCTTTGAGTTTTTATCAAGGAACACATAACCGGATTGCTCGGCTATGGATTTGTTATCGCTTTCTGCACTCTCCACTATCACCGGAGCGTAAGGACGGCGCTTATGCAGGTACTCGGCAAGTTTCATACCGGCATGAGGATCTTTGACTCCATTTACCGGGAAACGTGCATCTGTGACCAATCCCATGATATTGTCACCATAACGGTCTATCAGGGCGGTAGCCTCCTCATAATCACGCGCAACAAGCACCTTGCAACGTCCGCGCTTGCGCAGCATAGCCTCGTGAGAGTTCAGAGCTTCGCTTGAGAATACCAGCGATTGCTTGAGCAGAAACTTGAAGAGATATGGCAAAATCGAACTGTAGAACCTAATGGAGTCCTCCACGAAGAGTATTGCCTGAATACCGATTTCATTGATATCCTTGTCGGCATTCATTTTATCCTCGATTAGCTTGATAATCGCCACAATCAGTTCCACATTGCCAAGCCACGAGAATACATAATCGACACCTGAGAGGTCTTCATTGGCTATTCGGCGGCGCACCTCATTGCTGAAAGGAGTCAGCACCACATATGCGATGTCAGGATAAAGCTCCTTGATTTTCACCGCCTCGCGAAAAGCCTCGCTTAGGTCGACACCGGGCATGGCTATGACAAGCTCATATTTTTTGCTCTCAAGCTCCCTGTAGGCCTCCTCATAGTTGGTTACCCTTACGAATCGTGGCGCCGAAGATAGGTTCAGCGCCACGTATTCATCATAAACCTGCTTCTCCACACGCCCATCCTCCTCAAGTATGAAGGCATCGTATGGACTCGCAATAAGAAGTATGTTGAAAATCCGCTTCTCCATCAAGTCGCGGAATGCCGTATCTCTGAGATAGAGCCGGCTCAGCATCGTCTCGTCAACTTTTTTCATTCTTATTCATCTCTTCAAGAAATGCGTCGAGGGCAGCCGTCATAGAACGGTGCTTCTCATTGGGAGCGGCCAAATCCACACGCAAATCCGCATCTTCTATCGCCTTTACCGCAGTCGGGCCAAATGCACCAAGATATATATGCTCCTTATTTTGCTTGAAATCGGGGAAGTTCTTCTTAAGCGAGTCTATACCCGCCGGGCTGAAGAAAAGAAGCATATCATAGTCCAGGTCCTCTCCGGGCTGAAAATCATTGCTGACTGTACGAAACATCACAGCTTTCGTCACATTTAATCCGCGTGACTCCAAGGCTGAAACATCTTCCTTGTGCACATCAGACACC
This sequence comes from uncultured Muribaculaceae bacterium, assembly GCA_947175145.1. GTDB lineage: Bacteria > Bacteroidota > Bacteroidia > Bacteroidales > Muribaculaceae > Lepagella. Next base: position 17,823 of record CAMWLY010000022.1, read on the forward strand.
GGGAACAGTAATACTTCGGCATTGTTCTTGTCAAGAGCGGCCAAAAGCGCGGCATCATCAAGTTTGCCTGTGACCCCAAACGATATCTTGCGCTTGCGGTATACTATATATTTCTGCAGATATAGAGCAATAGCCTCTGTGGTACAGAAATACTTCATCGTATCGGGAATCTTGATCCTTAACTCTTCACAAATCCTGAAGAAATTATCAATTGCCGCACGCGATGTAAATATTACACCCGTAAAATCGGTGAGATTTATCTTGGATTGTCTGAATTCCTTGACTGTTAAACCTTCGGTCTTGATAAAGGGACGAAACACAACCTCTACATTATACTTCTTAGCGATGTCATAATAGGGTGATTTGTCACCTGCAGGTTTGGGCTGCGATACCAGTATCCTCTTGATTTTCATTAATTTAAAAGATTTATCCGCATTTCTTATTCAAAACAGCCTATACCCATAGGCCGCATGAAACTCGCGCCGCTATCCAGACTATGATGAGCGGTATTATTTCTAAACTGCAAAGGTAGTACAAAAATAGCAACCAAGAAGTAATCTGTGTAAAGAAAATGCGAAATCCTTGGTAAATAAACGCGATTTTCCCGATTATAAAGACACAGACAGATATTATCAATATTACTCCCTGCCATTCCGGCTTGGTCAATGCCACAAGTGTCAGAGGGAACAGCAGAATTGTTTCAAGACCTGTGGCAGCCGCTGCCCCTTTGACCCAAAGATTGGTATTTTCCTTATCCGAAAATACCCAACCTACAACTTTATACCCGATAAGCATTATCCCGAGATAGAGCCCGGCTATTATCGCGCATATACATGCTCCGGGGAAAATATCCGCTATCGGAAGACTGTCGAATGCTCCGACACTCCGCCTGACTCCTATCCATAAGAGCACACCCGCACAGGCAGCCCATGTGATATTCAGCAATACAAGCAGAGAAGTCTCACGCACTGTCTCATCGAAGGCATTGTGTCTTGCTCTGGTATCGGTAAGATCCTTGAGCAATGTCTGCATATAGCGTTTGTTTCCTCTGAACTTCAATGCGGTGACACAGAACAGTATGGCAAGTCCCAGATATATCCACGACAATCCGAAAGCCGGTGTGGCAGCAATTTCCGCTTGCGATTCATCTTTGCGGAAACGCGCGGCCGGGTCAACCAGTACCAAACCTTTACGTGTTTCTCCGGGGATTCTGCCTGCCAGTGAATCGCGGAGAAGAGAGTCTCTCACCACCACATCGGGTGGCGCCGCTCCGGGTGCCCATGGCACCACAACATGCGATCCGGTCATAACCACCCTTTCTCCTTATACCACTTTACACTTCGGGCCACTCCCTCGGCAAGCGGAACCTGAGCTTTAAACCCGAAGTCTCTTTCCGCCTTAGATGTGGAGCAACGCCAATCGCGCTGCTTCATGATGCGAAATTTATCACTGTTGAGCGTGGCCGGCTTACCCCGCGCAGCTCCTATCTTTTCGGATATAGCACACACAATTCCAACAGCCCATATCGGCAACTTGACCGGCAACACTATCTTCTTGCCGATTTCTTTCATGACCAATGAGCGGAATTCGGACTGCGTATATGACCTCTCCTCAGCTATATTATATATTTCTCCGGTTTTACCTTTTTCCAGCGCCATATAAGCTGCATCAGCCAGATCGGAGGCATATATGAAGGTGAGATGCTGACTGCGGAATCCTACACCGAAATCAAAGCCTTTGGCTATTGATTCCATCATCAGGAAGTAATCATGATCCCAGGGACCATAGATTCCGGTGGCACGAAATATTATATAAGGGATACCGCTTGTGACGAGTGTCAGCTCGGCCTTAAGTTTTGAAGCCCCGTAGCGGGTGTCGGGCAATGGCACCATCTCTTCAGTCAACGGCCCGAGGCTCCGGCCGTCGCGATTCCCCATTACCGATAGGCTACTCATATACAGCAACTTCTCAGGCACTTTATCTGCCTTCTTTAAAGCCTCGGTGAAGTTGCGCAGATAATCATGATTTATTCTATTGAAATCGGCGTATCTTTTTACTTTGGTGGCACCCAGGTTATAGATAATCCAATCCCACTTCTCCCCTTCAGGAAGTGCCTTTATCATGGTGTCGGCGAGTGTGGAGGGGTCTTCGAAATCAAAATTTACTATATGCAGCCTTGGGTCACCGAGTCTTTCTCGCGAAGTGCTTTCACGAACACCGGCCCATACCTCACAGCCTGTTTCCAACCCGCGCTCCACAAACCAGCCACCGGCAAATCCACCGGCACCTACCACAAGAACTCGCTTATTAACTGACATCATTTATCCTCTTTTCCCGGCACAAGCCGAAATTCATATCCTTGATTTCTGAGCCATTCCACACTCTGACTCAAAGCTGTCTCCAGTTTGGCACGACTCTTCTTGGAGTCATGAAATACTATTATCGAACCTGGGCGCGCATATCGCTTCACATTCTCAAAGACTCTGTCGGCATCGACATAGCGGCTGTAATCACGAGTCACCACATCATACATGATGATTCTATATTTGCGGTTCAGAAACTCCTTGGGTGTGAATCGCATCCAACCATGTGGGGGCCGCATCAGGTCACTGTCAACATATTCGGCAGCCTCTTCGCAATCCTTGATATATTTGGCCGCCCATGCTTTGGCTCCATTAAGATGATGCATGGTGTGATTTCCGGTCTTATGTCCCCTTTTTAATATCTCCTGATATAGTTCGGGGTATTTGCGGACATTATCACCAACCACAAAAAAGGTAGCCTTTACGCCGAGTCGGTCGAGTTCATCGAGCAACCAGGGTGTGCATTCCGGTATCGGACCGTCATCAAATGTGAGATACACCGCACGCGGGTGTCCTTTCTCCCTGATCCGGAATACACCTCTAAGAAATGTCCGCCTGAAAATCTTCGGTGGGGATTCAATCCAGGGTCCTACAATTTTCAGGAAACGCCTCTCCCAATTTCCGCTCCTCATCTACTGCTCAATTTCTTACTATCGAATTAATGCTGCGGATGAGCGGTGTTATATTCACCACTGATTCTGCGGCTGCGTTGCATGTCAACTTTGGATATGTCGGGATTGGCCTTGAGTTTCTCTTCGCCTACCATGCCCGAATATTGGTCATAAGCTTGCCCGTAGATAGAGTCTATCAGACGGTCATCATCAGGGCGGGCGGCATATTCCTCAGGTGAAAGCTTCTCGAGTTCAAGCACTGTGCGTGCAGCGTCGGCAAGCTCGGCTACAAGTTGCTCTTCGGTTACATCTTCCGCGCCGGCGGCTGATTGTGCTCCACCACCGTAAGCAGTTTCATAATAGTGCTTCAGCTCACTCTCTTTCATACCTGTCTTGGCCACGATTGCGTCCAATTTCTTCTTATCGCCGCCATAGTTATTCCAAAGCTGAATGAACCGATAATATTGATATGGCATCATGCGCGACTCGAGAGTCATCGGCACCTGACCGAAGCGCATGGTGATATCCATATTATAGCGCACATATTTGGCATTGCGTTCCAATCCTTTCTCCAATACAGCGAGAGCCTTATCTATAACTTTCTTATCTTTAAGCTTGGTTCCGACCTGACCATAAATCTCAGCCACAGTCAGAGTGTTGGCAAGGCTCATGGGCCAAGTGGATTCCTTGAGTTTGGCGAGCATCAGGTCACACACCTCTACCGCTTTTCGATATTTAACCTCTGCGGCGATGGTATCACCTTCAGAAGCCAATTTGTCACCCTCATAGTTCAGCTCGGATGCCACATCAAGCATAGTAGTGCGGGTTGAAATAAGCATTCTGCGGGCAGTTTCATCAAAATAGGGGGTATCGGGATTATCGGCGCCTCCCCATTTATATTTGGTCACCACATTGAGGGCGCGGTCATTACGTGCCGGCATTCCCTCCTGATATGTCGGAGTGAGCTGATGAGTCATTCCGACTCCGCGCAGATAGCTTGTAAGGCCGAGGTGATATTCTTCACCCACGGTCATGCACCAGTATATCGGGCGAGGCCAACCTTTGGCGGCATTGGTGGCAATTATATCGAGCATCAGCAGTTCGCTGAGGCTTACATAACCTTTCTTTCTAACCGAAGGCTGCGCGCTGAGATCTATCACGATCTCATCTACAATATCAGCTGAATCCTTGGCCGCTACAAGTCCACGCTTGATTACAGCCTCCTTATCCACAGGCACGCTTACCACTGCCGAGGGAAGCATCGGATAGCCGTAGGCATTATCGCGACCCTTGCCGGAATAGATGTATTTCAGGGCGGTCATCAGGTCTACCGGTGCTTTTTCCGAGCCGGTCAATACCACATCAAGCTTACCATAGGCATAATCTTCAGGGGTTGCGGTGAAATCGACCGGAGGAGCACTATAGGTATTGGTGCGCATCTGATTAGCATACCAGTCAGACGCAAGATAGCTCAGATTGATAATCTTCACATCGGGGCGCACACCCTCAACTTCCTGTGCATACCAAAGCGGGAATGTATCATTGTCACCATTACAGAACACTATCGCATTCGGTTCAAGGCTTTCCAGATAGTTTATCGCGAAGTCGCGAGCTGCAGTGCGTCGGCTGCGGTCATGGTCATCCCAGTTCTGAGCCACCATTTGCACCGGAACAATCAGTCCGACAACAACTGCTACTATTGAAGGCCATAACTCCTTATCTGTTTTTGAGAAGCTCCTGATCAGAGACCAGAGACCTGCCACTCCCAGACCAATCCAGATTGCAAAGGCATAGAAAGATCCGGCGTATGCATAATCTCGCTCGCGGGGCTGCATAGGCGGCTGGTTCAGGTAAAGCACAATGGCGATACCGGTCATAAAGAAGAGGAAGAATACCACCCAGAATTGTTCGATACCTCGCTTGCCGGCAAATGCCTGCCATATCAGACCGAGAAGACCCAATATCAGAGGGAGCATATAATAGACGTTGTGACCGGGATTATTTTTGCCGAGTTCATCGGGCAATAATGACTGGTCGCCAAGACGGGCATTATCCAGGAATGATATGCCGGTTATCCAGTTGCCGGCGTCGAGTTCACCCTGCTGGTTAAGGACATCATTCTGTCGACCGGAGAAATTCCACATGAAGTAGCGCATATACATGTGGATTAACTGGTAATTGAAGAAATATGCCAGATTCTGCGCGAAGGTCGGACGATAGCCCATCTTCACGGGATATGTGACATATCCTGTAGCCGGATTGATAAAGGGTTCGCCATATAAATCTATTTCCGGCACCTTGTTGCCTGATTCATCAATGGCTGTCAATTCCTTGATATTCGAAGGCACAGTGTCAAGAGTAACCCAATTGGGATAATATTCACGATGAGCACGGCTGTAGATCCTGGGGAAGAACATATTGAGCTCGGGATTCATTTTGACCTCGGGGGTATAGTCACGCTTCACATAGTAGTCTCCTCCGCGCTTCTCAAGTCGCGCATTCTTCTCCTGCTCACCCTTATCGAGGAACCCATATTCACTTGTAGGTTCGGCACCTTTGACACCTTTAGCATAAATCGGTGCTCCGGGTTCAACTATAGAAGTGTACTCGGGAGTAGTCAGTAATACCGGTGAACCATCTTCATATTGACTCACGGTATCCACATGGGTCTGAACTAATTTTTTCTGCTGTCCGGAATATAAGGTCTCTCCATATATCAAAGGAGTTTCTCCATATTGCTCGCGGTTCAGATACGAAGCAAGATCAAACACATTGTCGGGGGCGTTCTGATTCATCGGTGTGGCTGCACTCGCACGAATCAGGATCAGCGCATAACTGGAATAACCGACAAAAATTACCGCTATGCTCCACATGATGACATTGAGCACACGCAGCGACAACCGATTACCTAATTTCGAGAATAAGAATCCGGCAAGCAGTGCAGTCAGAATCCAGCCAAACCACCAGCCTTTGCCCATAAACAGCATTCCGCTTATGGTCACAGCTATCAGGAAGCTAAGCTTGATAAGCAAAGCTGATTTCTGACGACGAATCTCAAATATGCACCATATAAACGAGATCGCGGCAATCACAGCATAAGCAATCGCTCCGCTATTGAAATTCAGGTGGAATCCATTGACAAACAACAATTCGAATCTTTGAGCCATCTTTATAAATCCGGGCACAAGACCGAAGAGCACTAAAGCTATTATCACAAATGAAACACCTAAGGCAATAAGCGATTTCACAAGATTCACATCTTTCCATTTGCGATATGCAAAAACCAATACGATTGCGGGTATGCAAAGCAGATTGAGCAGATGCACTGCAATGCTGACACCAATCACGTATGCTATAAGTATCAGATACCTGTCTGAGCTCGGATTATCAGCCACTGACTCCCACTTGAGTATCAGCCAGAATACCAATGCCGTGCAGAAGCTGGAGAAGGCATAAACCTCACCCTCGACAGCTGAAAACCAGAATGTATCGGACCAGGTATAAGCCAACGCACCTACAACTCCGGCACCGAAAATTACTATAGCTTTGGCAAGCGAAATAGAGTCAGCCGAATCATCATGCACCAAAAGCCTCCGGCTAAGATGGGTTATTGTCCAGAATAGCAGGAGTATTGTCAACGCACTGAGCAATCCGCTCATGGCATTGACCATTACGGATACACTACCGGCGTCGCTTGCGAAATTGGCAAAGAAGCGGGCGGTCAACATGAAGATAGGGTTCCCCGGCGGGTGTCCGACTTCAAGCTTGTCTGCCTGAATTATAAACTCGCCGCAATCCCAATAAGATGCGGTGTCTTCAAGTGTAACCCAATAAGTGACAAGCGCTATGGCAAATACTACCCAGCCGGCCACATTATTGACGATGTTATACAGTTTCTTTGTCATTTGCAAACGTTCTGAACTATGAGATCTATAGCTGATTTTGTTGGGCTATAGATGATTGCTATTGAGAATGATTTAGTGATTCATTCAAACAACAAAATTACAAAACACCCCTTTGATATGCAAATTAAGATAGATTTCAGATATCAGGTTTCAGGTTTCGAAGTTTTAATTAAATTTGTATCTATGGGAAAGAAAATAATTCTGACTTTTGATTCTTTTAAAGGTTCTCTTACAAGCCTTGAAGCTGGCACAGCGGCTGCACGCGGTGCAAAACTCGCTTTTCCCGATGCAGATTGCATAATATTTGAAATGGCCGATGGAGGTGAAGGCACATGCACGGCACTGACCCGTATCCTTGGCGGCAAACAGATATATGCAATGGTTTCTGATCCGCTCGGTAATCCTATTAGGGCTTCATACGGCATTTGTGGTGAAACCGCAATTATAGAAACGGCAGCCGCTTCCGGACTAACTCTGCTACCTATCGAAAAGCGCAATCCGGCTCTGACGTCCTCACGAGGCACGGGGCAATTGATTGCTGACGCAATCAATCGTGGTTGCCGAAAATTTATAATAGGATTAGGAGGAAGTGCCGTAAATGATGCCGGCACCGGTTTACTCAGAGCCTTGGGATTCCGATTTTTAGATAGCGCAGGTGTGGAGGTGCCGGACTATGGGAAAAATGTTGGTGAAATATCGGCGATAGATACTTCAGAAATAATACACCAACTCTCCGAATGCTCTTTTACATGCGTGTGTGATGTTGATGCACCTTTGTGCGGACCAAAGGGTGCAAGCATGATATTTGCACCCCAAAAGGGGGCCGATCAATCGACAGTAATTATATTGGACAAAGCTCTGAAGAATTTTGGAGCAATTGCAACAAAGACTATAGGCCTCGACCTCACAAATGTTCCGGGTGTTGGATGCGCAGGAGGGATTGGATTTGCAATGGCAGCTTTCCTGAATGCAAAACTTAAATCGGGAATTGAAACTATAATCGAGGTATCAGATTTAGATAATATTATAAAGGGAGCAGAGATCGTGATAACCGGTGAGGGACGGATTGACCATCAAACCTGCATGGGTAAGGTCCCGATGGGTGTATTGCGGCATGCACGAAAGAGTGGTGTGCCTGTAATCGCAGTAGGAGGTTCCGTGGAACAGGAAGCAATCGGCAAATTAAACGTTAAAGGATTTACAGGTGTCTATTCTATATTGCCGGGGCCTTGCGAAATGACTGACTGTATGAAGCGGGAAGTAGCAGCTGCCAACTTGGAGCGTACGGTATCACAGTTACTACGATTATATTTTGCACACAGCTGAAAAGGGAGGATAATACAACCCGGTCATCGGCGGGTTAAGGTTTAACTTCTCTGTTTCACACACAAAAAAAGAGGCTTGATTTCTCAAGCCTCTAATTCAAGGTGGCGATTACCTACTC
>CAMWLY010000023.1 GCA_947175145.1 uncultured Muribaculaceae bacterium
ATGTAAATGATCTTCTTATTTAACTACACCCTTTTCCAGGTATTCGGCAAGGTTGACACGAACTTGCTCTCCGGCACGCTCCACAGCGACCTTCTCCATGTCAGCATCTACCATGAGGTTTACCAATTCCTCGAAAGATGTCTTTTTTGATGGATCCCAACCAAGCTCTCTTTTAGCTTTACTCGGGTCACCCCAAAGATTGACCACGTCGGTCGGACGATAAAAGTCAGGTGAAACCTCAATAAGAACCTTACCCGTCTTTTTGTCGATTCCCTTTTCATTTTCTCCTTCACCTTCAAACACCAAGTCTATGCCGGCACGTTTGAACGCCAAAAGACAGAATTCGCGGACTGAATGTTGCTCACCGGTTGCAATTACATAGTCTTCGGGCTTGGGTTGCTGCAATATGAGCCACATGCACTCTACATAATCGCGGGCATAACCCCAGTCGCGTAGAGAGGAAAGGTTTCCAAGAAAAAGTTTCTCCTGTTTACCTTGAGCTATTCGGGCTGCTGCCAATGTAATCTTACGGGTTACAAATGTCTCTCCTCGGCGTTCTGATTCATGATTGAAGAGAATACCAGAGCATGCAAACATATTGTATGCCTCGCGATACTCCTTAACAATCCAAAATCCATATAGCTTTGCAACTGCGTAAGGAGAATATGGGTGGAATGGTGTATTCTCATTCTGAGGCACCTCTTCTACTTTGCCATATAGTTCTGATGTTGAGGCCTGATAGAAGCGGCATGTTTCGGCAAGACCGCACTGGCGAATACCTTCCAGGATTCGGAGCACACCGGTAGCATCAACATCGGCTGTAAATTCCGGTGAGTCAAACGAAACCTGCACATGGCTCTGAGCCGCAAGGTTATAAACCTCATCGGGTTTTACTTTATTGAGAACCTGTATTATCGACATTGAATCACCGAGATCCGCATAATGAAGATGGAAATTTGGAGTGCCTTCAAGGTGAGCGATTCTCTCCCTGAAATCTACTGAAGTGCGGCGAATTGCTCCATGCACTTCATATCCTTTTTCAAGGAGAAACTCAGCCAGAAAACTTCCATCCTGACCGGTGATTCCTGTAATAAGGGCTTTTTTCATTTTGAAAATTTAAAATACGATAATAATCAAAGGTTTGCAAGACATTGCATTACATTCTTCTCAATTCTTTCATTGAGGTTGGTATCATATGCAGGCTCAAATTTGCGGCCTGTAATATGTTCGTAAAGTTCGATGTAACGTTTGCTGACTTCTTCGCAATATTCAGGAGTCATTTCAGGAACCTTCTGGCCCTCTTTACCCATAAATCCATTTGCGATAAGCCATTGACGCACAAACTCCTTGCTGAGTTGGCGCTGCTCTTCACCCTTTTCAAATCTTTCCTGATATCCATCGGCATAAAAATATCTTGACGAATCGGGAGTATGGATTTCATCAATCAGAATTACCTTACCGTCATGAATACCGAATTCATATTTTGTATCCACAAGGATCAGACCCTGTTTTGCTGCCATTTCTGTTCCGCGATTAAACAGAGCAAGTGCATATTTCTCTACTTGCTCATAAATATCAGCGGCAACAATACCTTTCTTAATTATCTCTTCACGTGAGATATTTTCATCATGACCGGCTTCGGCCTTGGTAGTAGGAGTTAGTATCGGAGTTTCGAATTTTTGATTCTCCTTCATGCCCTCCGGAAGTTTAACTCCACAGATTTCACGCACACCCGATTTATAGTCTCGCCATGCAGAACCGGCCAGATAGCCGCGTACTATCATCTCTATTTTCAGGGGTTCGCATTTCACTCCGACTGTAACCATCGGGTCGGGAACAGCTTCTTTCCAGTTGGGAACTATATCACTTGTCGCATCAAGAAAATATGCTGCTATCTGATTGAGTACTTGTCCTTTGTAAGGTATACCCTCGGGCAGAATCACGTCAAATGCAGAAATTCTATCGGTAGCTACCATTACTAAGTGTTTGCCGTCAATGTCATATACATCACGCACTTTACCGTGATAAAGACTCTTTTGACCCGGAAAATTAAATTCGGTGTTGGTCAAGGTTGATGCCATTGTTATCTTTATTGTCAATTATTCGCAAAATTACAAAATTTCGCTCTAACATGCAAAGATAGCTCATGCACCCCTTTTATCCTTCAGGATATTAAGAGCTGATTAACTCTTTGAGAGCCTTGTCGGAATATTGGTCTATAAGACCACAATAAGATGTGCACGTAATTTCTCCCAAGAATGGACGGTTTTCAATTACATAGAAATCAACCCGAAGCACTTTTTGACCTTGTGTTATCTTTTTACCATAATTTATCATTTCATCTAGCTTCGCGGGCTTAGGTATTTCTATATCGCTGATGAAATTGTGAGGTGTTTCTATCAAATAATCATTCTTCATTTTCCAGTTAATGTCTCGCCACTGATGCTTTTTGTTATCACCATTGCGATCGAATATTATGTGGGTACCCCTATATTGGCCATCTATAAACCACATTTTATAATCTGCTGCCGATGATGAACTAAAATCTTGTAGAGAAATATCAATCAGTGGTTCTGCGAATATCATATATGGAATTGACACATAATGTAATTCCCCCGTGCGTTTCCCAAATTTCCTTTTTTCAAGTTTTGCAAAATGTTTTCGTATCCTTTTTTCGTCACAATCTTTTTTGCGATCATAAAAAATCTTGTCGTAAAAACCATTGGTTGTCTTCAGCACACATTTGTCAGGGAGTTCGGAAAAGTCGATATCTCCGGCAGTTTTATATTGGGTAATAATTGGCCTTAATATATGTCCCAAACCAATCGATTTTATATACTCATGAACTCTGATTTTGTCCGCATAAATAGTCCATTCCGGATGATTGCCGTATACCATTTCTTTGCAAATCAATTGATTCAGATCTTCCGGTTGTTTCCAGTTTATTCGCTTGCCGAATTTCAGGAAATATCTTATGGCAATATGATTTTTGTGTCCTAAAAATTCGGCTATACGACTGGTTTTTTCAAATAAAAGTGTTTTGAAAAACCGCATATTCAATTCTATGTTTTTCATGTTGCAAAAATACATGATGCGCAAACAATTGAAATGATAATTTGATAGGTTAACGTTTCTTAACATTATGGTGGTGTGAGACTGCAATCAAATAGATTAATTTTGTGAAACCCTAAATCGAATAAGTTATGAAAAAAGCAATTTCCACAGATCTTGCACCCGCTGCAATCGGGCCATATAGCCAGGCAATTGAGCGCAAGACACTTAACAGTAACATGATCTTTACTTCAGGTCAGCTCCCAATTAATCCGGCCACCGGTGATATGCCCGATGGCATTAAAGCTCAGACCGCCCAGAGTCTTGCGAATGTAAAGGCAGTGCTTGAAGCCGGAGGCTTTACTATGGACGATGTAGTCAAAACTCTGGTATTTCTCGCAGATATGTCTGATTTTGCTGATATGAATGATGTTTATGCTCAGGTATTTAAAGCACCGTTCCCTGCTCGTTCTGCAGTCGCGGTAAAGACACTGCCTAAGAATGCACTCGTAGAGATTGAAGTAATCGCATCAAAATAATTATCGGAAACTATAATTCACGGTTCACATAACCCCTTTACAATTTACCCTGATATATTATGTCTAACCAAAGCTCGAACGCTTCTGATGTTGAGATAATTCTCACCACCATCACCGGTCATGACAGACCGGGTGTAACATCAGCACTCACTTCCATATTAGCCGAGTATAAGGCTGATATTTTGGATATTGGCCAAGCCGATATCCATCACTACATGACTATCGGAATTTTATTCAAGACCTCCACAGGAATTTCCGGTGAGATTATGAAGCAACTGCTTTTCAAATCTACTGAACTTGGAGTTCAGATCAGATTTTCACCGGTATCTGTTGAGGCTTACGAAGAGTGGGTTGGACGCCAAGGTAAAGACCGCTGGATGATTACGATGCTGGGTCGCAAACTCACGGCTAACGATATAGCGCTTGTCTCAAATGAGATTGCTGATCAAGGCTTGAATATCGATGCGATTATGCGTCTTACAGGCCGGCCTCCACTGGTTGAAGAGGAAGGTGGTGCGAGCAAAATGTGTGTAGAGTTCTCGGTGCGTGGAAATCCCGATGACTATTCCCGTTTTCAGCGGCATCTGATGAAAATTTCATCAACAGAAGGGTTTGATGTCTCTTTACAAAAAGATGACATATACCGCAGGTCGCGCAGACTGGTATGTTTCGATATGGATTCCACGCTTATTGAAACCGAGGTAATTGATGAACTTGCAGATAGGGCAGGTGTCGGTGATAAGGTCAGAGCCATCACGGAATCTGCAATGCGCGGTGAAATAGATTTTCGCGAAAGTTTTACACGCCGTTGTGAACTTCTCAAAGGCCTTGATGTCAGTGTGATGAAGGAGATTGCTGAAAATCTTCCCATCACCGAAGGAATGGAACGCATGATGGGAGTGCTGCGACGTGCAGGTTTTAAAACTGCAATACTTTCGGGAGGATTTACATATTTCGGCAATTATCTCAAAGATAAGTATGGCTTTGATTATGTATATGCCAACGAACTTGAGGTGGAAGATGGAAAATTAACCGGTCGCTATGTTGGTGAGATTGTCGATGGTAAGCGCAAAGCGGAACTATTAAGACTAATTGCTCAATTTGAACATATCAATATTGCTCAGACCATAGCTGTAGGTGATGGAGCCAACGATTTACCGATGCTCGGAGCAGCCGGGCTCGGAATCGCCTTTCATGCCAAACCAAAGGTTAAGAAAACAGCCGAACAATCTATCTCTACAATTGGTCTTGACGGAGTTCTCTATTTTATAGGTTTCAAGGATTCCTATATTGAATAAGATATTTCGCTAATTTAAGCTGAAGCAGGTATTCACATAATTGTTGATTACCTGCTTCTTTAGTTATTGTTGAATGGCTGTCAGAATATGCGTGGGAGAAAGTCAACAAGATATTTCCTCCAGTTGTCCCAAGTATGTCCCCCTTCGGACTCTACATATTCATAAACATATCCTTGACCGGTAAGTTTATGGCGATATTCATCGTTAAGCTGCTTCAGGAAATCATCTTTGCCGATAGCCACATAATAAAGTTTCGGAGCGTTAGAAAACTGCTTTTTGAGTTTTGAATCTTCATCATCATATATGGTCTCGGGATTCAGTGTGTTTGCTTTAGCCGGTGTACCATCGACTTCAGAAGAGCCGATTATCTCTTTTTTGAGAGATTTCCAGGCATCCTTCAAAGATCTTATTGACTTTGTATTGTCCTGATACAAATTAGTAGGAAGTGCTGAAAACAAACCTATATAATCGAAGTAATCGGGGTAATTGAGTGATATATATTTTGTATGAAAACCGCCCATGGAAAGACCTGCAATTGCTCTTTGCTCCTTTTTGGGGATTGTCCTATAATTTGAATCTATATAATTCACAATTTCATCGATAAATACAGCCTCGAACTTGCCAAGCATTGAGCTTTTATTGTCTCCCGAAGGTTGAATATCAGGATTATCAGGATCCTGCCCCGGAGCTGCGGCAATGTCCACATTTCCGTTAGGCATGACAACTATCATCGGTCGGCATCGGCCCGATGCAATCAGGTTATCGAGAATTTGCCCGGCGCGACCGTTATCAAGCCAATCCTCTTCATCTCCTCCTGATCCATGAAGCAGATATAATACAGGATACTTTTGCGAATCGGAGAGTGTATAATCCGCCGGAAGATAGATTGACATCCTGCGTTTTGACATGCCATTCAGCGTTGATGGATACCATACCTTCTCAATCTTGCCATGTGCCACATCCTGATCCATATAGTCATCGCCGATTCCTCCTGGAATAATAAAATAACTTAGAGAATCAGCTACATCACGCACCACACTCTTGTTGAGTGGATCAATGGTTACAAAATCATCATCGGCCTCAACTTCAAATCGATATGTATACAATTCTGAGGGGAGTGGTTTAGTGGTATAGGTCCAGTAGCCCCCTTTTCGTTGCATCTCAAGCTTACCATCTTTATTGATTAAGCCGAGTATTTTATAGCTCGGTGCTATCGAACCCTTTATTATAACCTCATCGGCATCGGGGTTATAATAATTAAAAGTCACAGAGTTATCTATATTGATCACAGGAGATTGCATTTGTGCAGACATATTCGACACTGCCGCAAAAATTATGGCTGCAAATAAATATAGCGCTTTATTCATTGGATTTTATTCTGAATTATTATCTGAACATATGGTTTCATAATTCTTATCCGTTGCAAATACAATGTATTTGTCAAATGATAAATCATTGAATTCCTTGCCGGGAATCACTATTAAATTATTCACAAAGTTAATAGTACAACCCTCTACAAGTATTCTATTTTCCTCGGAGTCAATCACTGCATATACCCGGCTCTCGGGATACATCAGAGAGAGAATCAGACTTAGTTCACCCCGGTTATCATGTTCCATTACAATGATTGGAACCCGTATCTCCTGAAGGTTATGTATGTCTTTATTTTTCAGGATGTTTTTTATCTGTTTTCTTGCTGTTCTCTCTATTTCACCCCCCTTGTATCGATATCGATTTAATACGAGCTTCGAAATTTCTTTTACACTTAAATTGCCCGTACAGCCGATTCGGGGATTGTTCTTTCGGGTAAACAGACTTTTCAGGGTAATAGGCTGGTATCTGATTTCGCCGCGCTTGCTCACAAGCCAATTAAAGACAAACGGAGGAAAGAAATATGCCATCAGTACCACGGATAGCATTCCGACCACTGTCACTTCTCCCAGTGATTTCATAGCGGGATGCTCGGCAAAGATAAGAGTGCCGATGCCGATAAACATTATCAAAGCGGATACTATGATGCTCTGTTTATATGATGCTAACAACTTCTTGCGGTAAGCAAATTCGTAAGAAAGACCTTCTGTCATAAAAATTGTATAGTCATCTCCTTGACCAAATATAAAAGTGGCAAGTATTACATTGACTATATTGAATTTAATGCCAAGTATGCTCATGATCCCGAGAATCCAGATCCAACTTATCGCCATCGGAAGAAATGATACTATCGCCAATTCTATATTTCCAAGTGCTATCCATAGAAACAGAAACACAATGCAACCGCAAGCTAAGCCAATATAATTAAAATCATCTGAAAGTGTATTGGCGATTGAGCCATTCATGCTTTTAACATCAAAAAAACGACTTCCGAATTGTTTATCGTTTTCAAGTCTGTTTTTTACCAATTCCATATTATCCGGGTTCACTTCAACCACATTAACTATCGAATAGCGCCCTGTAGTTGCATCATAACTTATATTCCCCTGAAATACAGAAGAGGTCAGATAGTTGAAGTCTGAAAAATCAAGCGGTTTATAATCCGATGACAAAATATTGTAGAAATCATCGAAGGCATCTGAATTGAAGCCGCTATCTATGCCGGCTTTCCTTACAGAGTCGGTAAGCGCCGGGTGCAAACTCAGGAAGTGCTTCCATCTGTGGAGCTTGGCACTTTGTTTCTTTTGACTGTGAAGAAATTGAGTGATTGAATTTGAAGGGGTTATTAAATTCTCATTTCTCAAATCATCTATAGCTGTTTGAGATTTCTCATATTGAGTTAAAGCTTTATCCCAAGAATCTCCGGAAGAAACAATATATAGATTTTCTGAGCCTGAGTTATGTGATGTCAGACTTGAGAAATACTCCATGTCTGACCTTTGCTCTTTAGTCATGAAGTTGATGTTTCTCATGTCTGTGTCAAACTCAGTATCAATGCTAAACCAGGCGAAAAGGAGTGTAAGTATCAGAATTGACCATACTACCCATTGGCTCTTTTCCACCGATATGTCGGCAATGCGTGTAATCAATCGGGGCTCAGGTAAACTTCTCTGTCCGGGCTTTCTTGTTTTTACAGCATGAGGCAAAAAGACAAGCACGAATATTATTGTTCCTATCAGCAGTAAGGAACTGAATAATCCTAAATCATGAAGTGCATTTGCATCGAGAGGAACCAGACATAGGAAAGCGCCGACAGTTGTGACATTTCCGACCACTAAAGGAGAGATAATCTCTTTAAGTGCGCTTTTCGTATCGGTGCAGTTTTTAAGATGATCTATAAGATGCAGAGGATAATTTACTGCTATGCCCAGTATAATTGAAGCTATTCCTATTACTATTATTGAAATTGAGTCGTAGACCAATGCTATGCACCCCATGGCAAACAGCCAGCCCCAGCCTACAGATATGAGAATCAGAAATATATTTCGGGCGTTTCTGAATACATAGATAAGCAGCGCAAGAATCAGTATAATCGCAATAGTTACAGCGATTATACTATCATGTTTTATTTGTGAAGCATTGGTGACAGCTATCGAAGGTCCTCCAATGATGTGAATATCGATATTGTCTATTTTATTTTCAGTAAAAATTTGAGCATCATCGAGCATCTGCACCAGTTCTCCATTATGTTGAGATTCACTTGCACCAAATGCGGATTCAACTATTACTATTGCTCTCTTACTGTCGGGCGTAAGTATATAACCGTCGTAGGTTTCATAATCCATTCCGACACCACCTCCGGAAAGTCTCCCCATCACTGGTCCAAAGAGGTTCAACGGGTCACGTGAGATATTCTGAGTGATTATATTGCTCGTGGGGAACAGGAGAAGCTCCTTATTTTCCGCTATCTTTTGCTCTATATACCCCGGCACAGCGAGCAGTGAGTCAATTCGTGAATAGTCTGCATCAGTAAGAAAATAGGGAATTTGTGTATAAACAGAATCGGCAATATCGAGCATTTGCTCCATATCGACCCGAGTCATAATATTGCTGATATAGTGTGATGAGTCATTATCCTGCAGATGAGATGCAAATGTTTCAGCTGCATCTGCCAGAAGTTGCGGATTAGCCACTGAATTATCTTTAGTACCGATTATAGCAAAAATTTTATTTGCACCCGATACATCTTGATATATGGAAAGATTAGTCTGGTTAGATTCGTCAAGTGGCAGAAAATCAGAAATATCCTCCTTATATTGCAGCCTCAGCAGGGATAGCACAAGTGCCACGGTTGCCAGAATAAAGATTATCCAGGCTAATAAGGGTTTCTTCCGGAAAGAATCGTAGATAGAGAGTATGATTCGGGTCATGCTTCAAGAAATTCAGCTTTTACGCAAGTCGATAAACTTCAATGGTTTTCTGTTGGAGCCAGGGTTTATAATCTTGTTGACATCATCCGGCGACAGAATCTCTACTATCGGTGCCACACGTATTCTTGATCTGAACCGGTCTTTCAGATCCTTAATTATATCAAACGGCTGCGCAGAAGATACACCGACTTTAACCACAACTTCATCAGTGCCGGCAAAACTATTACGCACAATCACGGCATAATTGACCACGTATGGGGTATTGTCAAGCACATCATTGATTGCAGGAGGATATATGGTTGTCCCCTTAAGTTTAATCATATTGTTTTTACGACCCACAAGTGGTGTGAGGCGATATGAATTGCGCCCGCACTTGCATTTTTCAATTACCTTACTGCTCATATCGCCTGTGCGGAATCTTAGCAAGGGCATTCCTTCGACACCGAGTGTAGTAATCACTACTTCACCCACCTCTCCATCTGCCACAGGCTTGTTGTCCTCACCGATGATTTCAACTATTATCAGTTCGGGGTGAACGTGTCCGCCGCAGGCATACTCACATTCAGAAAATGTAGCTCCCATTTCAGTAGATGAGTATGTGGCAAATAAATCAACATCCCATTTTTCTTTAATGCGCTTTCCGAGTAAATTAAGACTGAAATCCTGTTGTCTCAGGCCTTCACCTATACCGATAATCCTTCGGATACTTGAATTGCGGTAATCGATTCCGTGTTGTTCGGCATATTCTATAAGTCTGAGTATAAAAGAGGGAACACACATTATGGTATCCGGCTTAAGCCTATTGATTGTATCCCATTGCAATTCAGGCATGCCATTACCCACACGAATTACACTTGCTCCTAACTCACGAATACCGAGGAAATATGCCAGTCCCGCCATAAACCGCTTGTCGAGAGTGGTCATCAGTTGCACTATGTTGCCCGGTCTCAAGCCTGCACAACTGAATGATTTCTTTTCATTGTATGCCAAACGCTGTAAATCCTTTTCAGTACAACCAAATGTCACCGGGTCTCCGAGAGTTCCGGATGTAGTGATGTAATCAATTATTTTTTCGGGTGTTACACACAGAAAATCGGCATTGTGCAATTGGAGATCCTTTTTTTCAGTAAAAGGCAATTTAGTCAGATCTTCAATTGTATTTATTTCAGAGATATTTATGTGGTTCTCCCGGAATAGCCGTTGATAAAACTTGGAGTTTTCTTTCAGATATCTGAGAGCCTTCCTCAAAAGATTATTCTGAAATTCATAAATCTCCTCAGGCGATGAAAATTCTATATCAGTTTGATTAAGATTATTCATTTGTGATTCCTATTTCTTTTAGCCAACTTAAGAATTCCTGTTTCCACTGAATTGCTTCCTTAGAAGTCTTTGATTCAGTTGCACCGAAACCATGTCCACCGGTTTTATATTGAATATATTTATGCTTTACACCCATCGCCGTCATGGCAGAATCAAGCAGCTCTGAATTTTGATATTTTACAATCGGATCATCTACACAATTCATCAGAAAGGTGGGTGGCATATCAACTCTGACATGTTTTTCCAATGAGAGAGAATCTTTCATTTCCCTGCTTATCGCTTTACCTTCGCCTAAAGCTCCGCGGCGCGAGCGCTTGTGTGTGCATGGGGCTGAAAACGATACTACCGGATATATCGGTGCAA
The DNA here is from genome assembly GCA_947175145.1 of uncultured Muribaculaceae bacterium. Classification (GTDB taxonomy): domain Bacteria; phylum Bacteroidota; class Bacteroidia; order Bacteroidales; family Muribaculaceae; genus Lepagella. The sequence goes on from CAMWLY010000023.1 coordinate 10,873, forward strand.
TAAAGTTTGGTTTCAGTGAAACAGTAGGTGTGACGCCGAGCTGTGTCAGCACATCTGTGTCAAAGAATAGTCCGGACATAGCTGTCAGATGTCCACCTGCAGAGAAACCTATAACACCGATTTTATCAGGATTTATGTCATAACGGTCGGAATTATCTCGAATCAGCTGTATGCTTCTTTGTATATCCTGAAGCATGTCGGGGTATCGGTTGCCACGGGTCAAAATGCGATGATGAGTAATAAACCCGGCTATGGTACCGACACGATATTTGAGCACAAAAGCGGATATGCCATTATCTTGGAGCCATTTTGCGACACCGACACCTTCAGTTTCCATATCATGCCAAAAATAGCTTCCCCCCGGGCAAACTATAATAGCCGGTGCATCTTTCGACTTGGCGAGATAAGGAGTCAGTTCAACTTTCGCTTTGCATTTTGTGCCTTCCCATATATTGATAGGCGTTTGAGCTTTACAGTATGCTGAATACAATATAATTATAAGAAGAAGGAATGCTTTATGATTTGTTGTAAACCTCATTTATTTCTCTGATTAATTGGTTTCTACCTATAATTTGCTCGGCAGTATATAGAGCATTCAACGGCACTCCGCAAATCCCGTGCATATTTACATTCTGCCCGGCCAATAATAGATTGGATATGCGTGTGCGTGTGCCTATATGCGAGTAATTCAGATTGTCACTATCTTTTAGATATCCGAATATCGCGCCATTTTTTGTGTGATAATAGTCTCTGATTGTCAGCGGTGAAGATGTGTATATCCCGGCGATTTTCTCTCTGAACCCCGGATAAGATTCCTCTAATTTGTCAAGAATGCTTTCCTGATATTTAAGTTTTAAAGATTCATAATCATCGCCACGCTTTCCGAGTTTTGAATGCTCCCATCTTTTCCACTCATCAAAATCCATCACTGCATATATGAGCAATTTTTCTGCAAATTCCCCCTGCTGATTAACCGGAGGTGTCATATACATAAATGATTCGATTTTACCACTTCTGTTATATTGATTTTGATTCCAGATTCTATCAGAGTCTGATATATGGTAGCAGGTATGATCGATATACTTGAAACTGCCGGGTTTAAGATCTATGTATACTGAAAATGCGGAGCAACTGTTCTTAATCTCATTAAGCCTCTGCGTATAACTTCGTCTGAACGCTCCCGAAGGGAGCATTTTGGAGAGGTACGCCGGGTGTATTGTTGATATTACATAATCTGCCGAATATGAGAGTCCCTTTACTGTATTTAGAGATGTAATTTTACCATCTGCAACATTGATGCTGCATACTTCACTGTCCGGTATCACCTCTCCGCCATTCATTTTTATAACACCGGCGAGAGCATCGGCAAGTTGTTGGCTACCTCCGATGAATCGGGATGCTCCTTTGATGAAAAGTACATTGATAAGTGCATGAATATAAGCGGGAGTGTGCCCCTTAACACCTCCATACAGTGGATTAAGGTAGGCTAATATATTCTGCAGGTCACGATTTACTATATATCTTGAAATTAATTTATCGGCAGGTTCGGTAAATTGCTCTGAGTGAATCTCCAATGAATCTGTAACCTCATTAAGGTTAAACAGAGGCAATTCCTCGGTGATTTCAAACAGAGCATCAACGTATTTTCTGATTCCCTGAGCTTCATTTGGAAAATATCGGGAGAGAGCTTCTATAAAATTTTTTTTACCTGATGGAATCCGATAACTCCTCTTGTCATTGGCGAAGTAAAGTTCATCTATACACTCTTCCGGTACATGCTGTATATTAAGCGAGTCAAGAATGCCGAGATAATTACAAAGCTTATGCAGCGATCCACCATGTTCAAAACCGCCCATTACATGCATTCCGGTTTCAAACATTTTTTTGTTTCTAACGAAGCATTGCAGACCTCCGCCGATAATTCTATTCTTCTCGAGCACGCTGATTTGCAGTCCGTTTTTTGCCAGAAATGCTCCAAGAAACAGACCTCCTAATCCTCCCCCTATTATTATGGCCGATTTTTTAGCGCTCATGACTTCAAAGGAAGAATAATTACATTTGATTGTTGAGGGTCAGCTTCTAATGGTCCGTTAAGTTGAAAACATGTTTGAAAGTCGATTCCGATATTTCGCTCGTAGGGCCAAACTGAATGGAGAATATGAAGGTTTTCCGGAATGCCGCCTGTCTCTGCAGCAATCTTATATTCTTTCAGATTCTCTTCAAATGTGTAGATTTGAGCCTCTTTGTTGACTAACGCAAACCATATCGCAAATACTCCAAATCCACTGTTAAGAATCTGGATATTACCTTTCATTCCTGCGTCAATATACCGGCTTAAAAGTTGTTGCTGACGTAACACACTTTTACAACGTCTTACAACTCGCCAGCCCCGCCAGGCATATTTATATAGTACAAGACTTTTAAAATATTCCGCGGTTTCCACCCTGTGTTGAATATCGGAATAAGCCTTGTGTATTATTTTTCTATACTGCGATGCTTCTTTGAGAAGAGTACGGTCAGAGTTCTCCTCATATTCAAATCTACCGATAGTTTTCAGTGTTACCAGCCCTTTGCGAAACATAAAATCTCTCTTGGGTAGGTAATGGCCTGCTCCATGAATTACCATAGGTAGGATATCTAATTGCAATTCGCGTGCGATATGAAAGGCTCCCTGATGAAATCTGTTGATTCGGCAATCATGCGAGCGAGTACCCTCAGGAAATATCATGATTGAGTATCCGCGGTCTCTCAGGTCTTTAAGTTTAGGAATGATATTGTCTATACCATGCGATGCCGGAAGAAATTCGGCATTTTGAATGATTTTTCCAAAATATCTGTTCTCCCATACCCAATCATTGGTCAGGAAAATAATTTTTGGAGATATAGACATCATAAGCGGAAGGTCTAATATTGACTGGTGATTGCTTATTATAATCGCCGGTTTAGAGTAATCTTCATTACTCGGATTTTCATATTTGGTTTTACCTCCCGGATAATGGCTGACTATATATTGGGAAATGCGCTGCAACATGCGGTGCAGTTTCATTCTTTTCTTCTCTGTAGGTTTACCAAGACTTAGAGAAATTATGGCGTAGGGCGTAAACACAAGCAGAGACCAGAAAAGGAAGAATGATAATCCATAAACAGATCTTGCAAGACGGCCGAGTGTCGTGGATGCCTCTTTTCTTTCCCCCTTCTTGTGAGTAAATACTTTCCACTCATTATGAAATATACTTTTAGAGTTTATGGAAGAAATTATTCTTGCAGGCACTCCATAAACCACAGCAGCAATACATAAAATTGTATTGAGGATGCTTATGCGTGTAAAATCAAGTCCGGGTCTGAAATGTGAGATTCTTTCAGCTCTTGGAGGGTAATAGACCTTAATCGGAATGGAATGAATATTCACACCATTCCACGCAGCAAACACCAGTAATTCGAGTTCCGCTTCATATCTGCTGGTGAGAATAGAGAGACCATGAAGCTTGTGTAGAGGATACGCACGGTAACCGGTCTGAGTGTCAGTCAGGCGTTTGCCGGTTTGTACAGTAAACCAGAAGTTGGAAAATTTATTTGCAAATGAACTTTTACCATTTATATCAACTCCAGATAAATCGCGAGCTCCGATAATCAGTGAATCAGGGTATTCGATAATAGCTTTTACAAAAGCCGGTATGTCAGACGCATAGTGCTGACCATCTGTATCAATGGTAATGGCATAGCGGAAGCCTAATTCTTTGGCTCTATTGAAACCCCGCTTTAATGCCTCCCCCTTACCTTGATTTTTGTTATACGATACCGTGTATATAGTGTCTCCGAATGAGTTTATGATACGTTCTGTCGAGTCTGTGCTACCATCATTGACCACTATTATATCGTCGCAATATTCCTTAACATCGGCAATGACACGAGCAAGAGTACCGACATTATTATATGTCGGTAGAACCATACAGATGCCATGATTGCGCATGGTCTCTTTAAGTTCATATCTCGGAATCCCGGTCATTTTCTATGATATGTCAATGATAATTTTGTATATATAGTCTGAGTATCATTAATCAGAGCTGTAACTTTGTAACCATCTCCCGTGTCAACAATTTTCGGATACGATACTGTCAATATATCAGTATTCCGGGGATCAATCACAGCTAAAAACTTTGCATTGGTTACCTCGCTGAGTTCCAATTTAATACCTAAATTCTCTTCAAGTAACTCTGTAACCATTTGAATAATGCAGACTCCTGGTGTGATAGGTGAACCGGGAAAATGAGCACGATAAATCAGGCTGTCCCTGTTCAGTCGAATCAGGTAACCTTCACCCTCGGTTTTATCTATGATTTGATATATCTCGTCTTTAAGTCTCATCTTCTTTTCCCTGAATTTGAAGCGGAGAAAATTGGTATTTAAGATTTCTTTTCTTATTCACGACGGTAAGATCCTGACTATCATCTAAAATGATATAGTTTTTTGATTCCTTGCTTTCTAAATTGTAAAGCCTGCGAATACAGACAGCTATATCCTTTTTTAAAACTAATTTTATGTACCACTTATTGAGAAACTGAGCTACATTAAGCAATTTTATTTTACCCGTTTTCTTATTGAATTTGAATTCAAGAGCTGATAGCCCGAAATCGTTGATCATGCTTCCCACAATCTCGTTTTGTGTCTCTTGAGTTATCAGGATTCCGCTAATGGCAGCTTTAGATGTTGTGAGTTCAAATTTATATTTTCGTGTTGGCCCGGTATTCAAGGAATCAGCCGTCGGTTCCTGACCGAATGTAAACTGTATGGCTCCAATACAGAGGCTAAGGAATAGCAAAAAGTTTTTCATTTATCGCTCCATTATAGGTTACCCCTGTTAGTTTGATATTAGACCAGTCTCCATTTTTTTCGTAAATATTGATTTCTGAAATCATGGTGTTGGCTTTATTAAATACTAATATCACTTTGGAAAACATTTGTTTCAAGTCTTTCTTAACCGGTACCAGAGTCACTTGCCATGCGCTGTTAGTAGAGACCACTGAGACGCTGAAATCATCTTTCTTTGACAGGGCTTTACCGGTCACAGTATTCATCATAATGCGTGCCACCTCTTTGAATACCTTGTTCGATTTAGTGTCAATCACATCTTTGCGGGAACTATTGCCAACATATACTTTTGAGCCGTTGAATATAAACAGATACTTATATGGAGAGGTATATTCCCAGCGTAATTTGTCGGTCTGTTTATAGTTCATAGTTCCTTTTGACACCATCTTGTCGTTGAGCAATTTGATGTGTTTTGTCTGAACGAATGAGCAGCTCATGGATTTCATGCCTGCGGCGGCATTGTTAATCTTGGTAATTGCCGCTTGTAACTGACTGCCTTGCAGGTGGGTCTGTGCTTGGCATAATATGCAGGCTGATAGAATCAGTATTATTATTGAGAGTAGTTTCTTCATATCGTTTGATTATTCCTTGCTAAATTAATCATTTCCCTGATAAAAACAGACAGCCGAGTATTACAAATCCGGCACCGAGCCATCGGTTCCACGACACATCTTCGTGAAGAAACATGATTGCCAAAACTAAAGTAAACACATAACTCATGCTGACCATAGGAGCCGCCTGACTCAATGGGAAATGTTTAAGAATATATGCCCATAGGATTGAAGCACCCCCAAAGAGCAGACCGCAAAGCAGAAACCACCAATTGGTCAAGAGGTCTGTCCAGAATTCACGAGTCCAACCAAACCTCGGCATTTTGTCAAGCGCAATTTTGAGAGTCAGTTGACCGCAAGATAATGCGAGACTCTGAATTACCGCCAATATCAGCAATCTAATCATAATCAGTGCTTTTTCAATTTGATTAGAGACCAAGTGTTACCTTCGTAGTGATTTATAAGGGTAATTTCAGAAGGAATAACATTTCCTGCGGGTTTAGAATGATACATGAACTCCGGAATTTTGCCTGTCTGAAGCAGACGTGTTGCAGCATAAAATCCTATTGCAGATGCAGAAAAGTTATCACCAAAAATAGGTTTATAGTGTAGCATGATGGGATTGCCGGAAACTTTACCGAGCAATTCACAATAGTGCCGGTCATTGGATTCATTGCCGTTGAGACCAAGCATCACGACAGCGGGCTCTGTAATATGCCTTATGAGTTCCTCGCGGAGCGGACGATATAAAATATTGACATTCTCGACTTCAATCTGATTCGGTTGTGCTGATTCTTCCGCAACAAGCACTGAAGCCACAGAAGTTTCTGAAACCAGTTTAAAATCAGGGGAATTCCTCTTAAGTATCTTTGCAAACAGTGGAGTCACCTCATCGTGGCTCCCCACAAGAACAGATTTTATTGCACCCGCTTTTAGCTGCAGCCATGCATCGAGCAATGCACTTTCAAATGAACAAGCCTTTTGTGAATAGGTGTTGTTATAGCCGTGACATTTAATATTAATTCCTATAAGCGAGCTGATTGTATTATGTGTGGATTGCATAAACAATGTTGGCTTTAAGCAACTTTCTCCAAGTTGTGCAAGCTGGAGCAGAAACTTTTCGGAATTTTCAAGACACCCCATACCCGTGCCGGTAATTATCGCATCCGGATTATTGAGCCCTGCTTGCCTTAAAGCAGATAGTGATGTGCAAAGTGCACGCTTTAGTACCCGACCTAATCTCCGGGCCTCTATAGGATTTATAAACTCTTTGAAATTCGGTTCAATAGCTGCTGCGTAGGATTCATCGTATAGGATAGGGGAGGTCAACCACTCGTCGGACAGTGGTTGCTGACAAGAGACCTGTGCGATAGATTTGATAATGCATTTATTGCTCATAGTCTCAATTGATGTTTGAAAATATCAGGCTGGAGTCATTGCCTCCGAATCCGAAAGAGTTATTTATTATGTTTTTGATTTCAGCTGTTGATGTTTGGGTCACAGGCACAGCAAAATCTTTGATAGGTGATTCCCAGCCGATGTTAGCCGGTGCAAATTTATGTTGCAGGCAAAGAATAGAAATTACTGATTCGATCGCGCCTGAGGCACTTGTGGTATGTCCGGTAAAGGCTTTTGTAGATGAAAATTTTGGCAGCGATGCCCCCCATATTCTTTCCATTGCTGCGAGTTCGGACCTGTCATTATTGGGGGTGCCTGTACCATGCGCATTGATATAGTCAATATCCGTGGGCTTAAGCTGAGCCATCATCAAGGCTTGGCTCATGGCTCGATATGCTCCCTCGCCATTATCGGAAGAGGCTGTCTGATGAAAAGCATCACAAGCATTACCGTAACCTTTTAATTCAGCCAATGCTTTAATGCCCCGGCGATGTGCCGATTTCTCATTTTCCAAAATTAGATATGCCGCACCTTCTCCAAGATTTATGCCCGTGCGCGTTTCATCAAACGGACGACATCTCGACTTGTCGAGTATCATTAAAGTGTTGAATCCGTTGAGGTGGAATCTCGTAAGAGCCTCGGACCCTCCAACTATAGCGATATCGACCACTCCCGATTTAATCAGATTAGCTCCCAATATAATAGCGTTAGCCGCAGAAGAGCACGCAGTGGAGGAGGTGGTTATCATCTTTACTTTGCCAATCGCATCAGCAATAAGCTCTGTGGAACAACCGCAATCATTATATTTCATTTTTTCGGTTTCAAGGGTATCGGCTTCCCGTTCCAACACTTCATTAAAATGTTTTTCGGTAAAATCCATACCACCCACAGTTGTTCCGCTGATTAGAGCTGCATTTCTGATGTCATCTTCGCTCAATTTTGCTGATGTCACAGCTTCTTTAGCAGCTATTATTCCCAGCATTACAGTGCGAAGCTCGCTCACGGGATATTTGGCGTTGAGTAGCTTTGCCAGTTTTGCATTACTGTATTTGACTTCGCCTACAGGCAATTCTCTGTGGTTAGTCTCCAAGTATTTTACACAGTCAATACCACTGCGTTCGGTTTTGAGTGCGTCGAGAGTAGCCTCAATGCCTGCACCGAGCGCGGAAATAATGCCGTAACCGGTTATTAATACTCTTTCCGCCATTAATTTATTTCTTCCGATTTTTACTTACATAATCAGCTACCGAAGCCACTGATTTGAATATTTCCTTCCCTTCTGCGGGATTCGAAAGTTTGATTCCATATTCGCGTTCCATGAGAACTATAAGTTCAAGTGCATCGATTGAATCAAGGCCCAAGCCTTCACCAAACAGAGGTGCTTCGGCATCGATATCTTCCGGTTTTAAATCCTCGAGATTAAGAACATCGATAATCTGATTCTTTAGTGTTTCAATTAATGTTTCCATTTTGTTTGAATGTGATATTGGTTGATTATTATTTACTTAATAGTCTAAGATGGGCATAGAAGTCTTCATCATTTTCATATTCCACCCATCCGGTAAGAACCATAGACGGATTGGAGGTCAGATAGCACTCCATGGCAATATCGTTTTGCAGGCCGGTGTCATTCTCGCTCATAATATAAAAGGAGCTTTCTCCCATTATTTTATGACGGATAGCTATTTCACCGGTCACAATATTTGCAAGTGTATATACAAATATTGCCGGACTTGGGAAATAATTTTCTTCAGAAGTGATAGTCTGCTGATATTTCCTGTCGGTCACAAGCGAACCGCTCCGGTTAAACAGAACGATCGCAATATCTGATTTTATATCAGCCGGAAGTGATTGCAGCAGAATCTCTGATGCTATAAAGCCTGTCTTGCACAGACCATCCATTTTGAAAAATTTCGGATAGTCTCCTATATTCCGGCGATAATATTCTGATAGATTCCCAATTATTTCAGGAGTGATTTCTATACTTGAAATAACTTTCATCTGCGACCTCCTTTCTCATAGCATATCCCTGCATTTGAACCTCCGAAACCGGACAGTATTTTTATGAAGCTCCGCTTATCAGTATGCCTTGTCTGATTCGACAAGTACAATTTGCCGGAAGTTCCGGATTTGTCATATCCTCGGGTTGCTATGATTATTCCCTCATCTATAGCCATTATAGAGAGAATTGTCTCAATTATACCGGCCGCACCGAGTGTATGACCATAGTAGCCTTTCAGTCCGCTTAGAGGTATATCAGAAAGATCAGCTCTCCCGATAGCAATTGACTCCATCTCATCATTGTATGCCGTAGCAGTGCCATGAGCATTCAAAAATGCCAACTCCGACTTGTCAATTTGTCGAACTATATCTTGAAGCACTCTGAAAGCCCCTTCTCCGGTACGTGAAGGTCCCGATATATGATTCGCATCATTATGTATAGATGAAGCCACATAATGCCAATCTGAAGCAGGACTATTCTCTTTACGCAGTATTATAGTTCCCGCGGCTTCGCCAAGATTGAGCCCGGTGCGATCTTTATCGTATGGTTTGCACGGCTTTGTGCTGAGTGCTTTAAATGATTGAAATCCTGAAATGATAAACTTTGACAATATATCACAACCTATGATAATCGCAGTTGAATATAGCCCGGACAAAAGTTGTCGGACTCCCTCAATTTGAGCACACACTCCCGATATGCATGCATTTGACACAACTATCGGATTTGCTTTATTGCCGAAGTAATCTGCTATGCGCAGAGCACTTGTGTGCAGGTAGCATCTTTCATCGTGCATATTCTCCTCAAGCAAATCCACATTTCCCTTAGTTGTCGACAGGATAAATATGGTATTCGGGTCCGATGGATTAATGCCTGAATCCTTTATTGCGCCACTTGCTGATAAAATAGCCAGTTTCTCAAAAAGCGAATAATCATCATCTATGCCGGACTCAGAAGCTTTTTCATATATAAATCCTCGATTTATCAGTGAGCCGCAAAAGGCTTCATGCAAGCCAAATTTATCATCGTATAAATGTAGAGCTGATCGACCCCGGATAACCGACTGATAATTCTCTTCGCTTGTCAAGCCAAGAGGAGAAATTATGTTATGTCCGATAATATTGATCATAAAACACCCCATTTCAATTTCCATTCCTGATAGAATCTCGGGTTGTCCCACACAAGTTCGTAATTACTATCCATAAAGACCTGGACTGACTTGCCTGTGGCAATCACTGATCCATCTTTATCATCAAGAATTTTATACTCAAATACTATTTTGGCTGATTCTGTAGGAATATATGTGATTTCTATAATAGGCTGCATTTCATAGACAATCGGCTTCTTGTATTTGAATGATAATTCCACTAAAGGAGCATAATATCCATTGCCAAAAATCGTCATGTAGCCCAATCCATATTCAGCACCGAATTGTTCTCTGGCATCTTCGAAGTATAGTGGATATGATCCATGCCATACTATATTCATGGAATCAACTTCGCTGAAGCGTATATTCAGTTTTTTTCTTGCTGTCAGTATCTTCATTTCCCGTACGGCTTATACTTCTTTTTCGCTTAGTGCTATTTTGATTTCCGATTTTGCAATTGTTTCACTGCCTGTTTTAACTTCAGCTTCTGCCAGAATCATGCCGAAGACTTCTTCAAATACATGAATTTTGGTAACAATGGTTTCCCCAATATCGGGCAAGCGGAAAATCTGGAGTTTGCGCACTGCTCCGATAAACCCTATCTGGATACCTTTTTTCAGAATATATTTGTTAATATAACCAATTCTTGCAGCGCATGTCTGGGCGATATTCTCGATAATTCCGGAACTTGTGAACTTACCTTCCTCTACAAAGATATTGTCAGCATTGACAACTGTTTGAGTCACGGTTTCTACCATATCAAAATGTAGCAGGCATCCGACCATTACAAATGGTTCCTGCTGAGGTAATAGTTCATGAATATCAATCAGTGAAACCTCCATTTCAACTCCAAAATTCAAAATAGTTATACCACTGGGTGGGATATTGCAGAAGTGTATCTTCAAGAAGAGAAGCGAAATGCTCAGCCATCTCGCGAGCCTGTTCTCTTACGGATTTTGATTCATCACGAGTCACTTCGCGGATTGTGATATGATATTTCACGGCACCGCTCTTCATAACGGTGGTAAAAAGTACAGGCACACCTCGTGTAGCGCCTAACAGGAAAGGTCCCTGAGGTATATGAGCTGTCTTGCCGAGAATCTTCACGTCGAAACTTTTTTGAGAACCGAAGACTCTGTCGGCCGGCATGCTGAGTATTTCACCTTGTGTGAGAGCTGCGTCAATCTCAAATATGTGCGACATATCAGGACTCATAGGAATCATCCGAATGTTGTGACCTTCAAACATCTTGTTTCTGTTGGCCATGACAGATTCCTTTTCTCCGCCAAACACAAGTGCGTTGAGTCTCTTGTCTTTAGCCGGTAGTGAGTATCCTGCTAACTCATAATTGCCGATGTGAGAGCTCAACTGAATAAAGCCTTTTTCACCTTGTGAAAGCCTTTTGAAGAGTTCAAAGTTATCTATATCTATCTTGAACTCTTTGCCGGCATACATAGCGAATCTGTCAATTACGACTTCTGAAAAGTCCCAATGATTCCGGATTGTCATCCAAGCGGATTTCAATCTTCCGAAACCAAGTCGCTCGCGAAAGTATCTGTAAATAATATTGCGTGAGCGGCTATTAATGAGAAGAGTGGGGGGAACCACAAACAAATATGTAAAAGCATACAGCAAACGCACGTCAATGACCTTAAGACCCTTGATTAACCAATTGTGCATAAAGTCGTTGCCGTAGGTCGTGCCGACCCACTTATCATGTTTCAGTTCTCCCATTCGCGCGACTCAGGCGTTGACTTTGTTTTCAATATAATTATAGAAATCGTTGAGAGTGATTACTCCGCTCATCTCCTCAGGTTTGATCTTGAACCCGAAATTCTTCTCCACTATCACCACGATATCCACAAAATCAAGACTGTCTATGCCGACATCATCTTTGAGTCGAGCTTCGGCAAAGATGGAATCCTCATCTACTTCAAGATCCTCGATAAGAAAGTTGCGTACTTTATCTTCTATTGTTTTACGATCCATATATTATTTTAATTTGCAAACCATTATGCTATGGCCTTGACCAAGGTTATCATGAATTGTTTCTATCTCAAGCCCGGCCTCATTTACAAGTCTCTCCATATCTTCAGAGTGATACATTTTGCTGTTGCCATTGGCTAAAGCGGTGAAATAGAGACTCGTAAGAGTGAGGCAGAGAGCTGCCGGTTCAAATCGCTGGCGATCCCAGAATGTTTCCATTATATACAATCTGGAATCTTTATTCATCACCTTAGATGCTCGTTTAAGAATGCTGACTATCTGATGCTCACTGAAACAATCGAGGAATTGGCTCATCCATACGGCCTCAAAGGGCGTTGTATCCGGCATTTCCTGACTTTCATCTAATAGGTCAGCTCCGAGACCATCAATTCTTTCTGCGCCCTCTTTACCCTCGATGTTAGCTTTCATCAGGGCTATTTGCTGAGGAAGGTCAAGTATAGTTACTTTGACATCCGCGTCATGCCTTACACATCTTAATGCCCAGCGTCCGGTATTACCTCCGACATCAAGCAGGGTTTTGGGTTTTCCGGCGAATACAATCTCAAGAGCCTCATCAAATGAGTTGTCGGAATAGAAATGATCAAATCCGAACCAACTATCCTGTATATGCTTGGGCAGAGATGAAAGTCCTTCGTAGATAGTAGGCCAATCTCCAAGAGTCTTTAATCCTGCTGGCGTTCCGGTTTTGAGGGCTTCTTCAAGGTTGAACCATCCGAGATAATTCACATAATGATTGAAGTCAATATTGACTTTTGTAGCCGGATCATTTATCAGAAACCAGCCGGTTTTGGAGAGAGTGAACTTATCGGAATTTTCATCGATAAGCAGAATGCCGATGCAAAGACCCGCTTCCAAAAGACATTTTGAAGCGTATTCCGAGATTTTTGTTTTCTCGGCAACTTCATGTATTGTCATTCCGGATTCACTATTGCGAATCATTTCCAGAATACCCCACTTGGCCAGTATGCGTGCTGTTTGAAAGATGACCGGACCAAATGCGATAAATTCCGCAAGTCTTTGGGCTTCGCGTGCTGAAAGCTGCTCCTTGGTATATCTTTGCTTTAGACTGGGGAATAAGTTCATCTATTATTATGATAGTGTCTGTGCAGATTATGGATTGTCGGACGATTAAGCCGGACAATCCATAATCCATATGTTTGGTATTAAATTATTTACCTTTGTTTATGCGCTTTGCGAGGAATTTAGCGATACCTTCGAAACCCTCTTCCAGTGCTATCTGATAAGTAAAGCCACTGTTGCCCTCTTCATCAATCTTATATTCGGCAACAACTTCATTGGTTTTCTTGTTTTTGATTACGATTTCACCCCAAAGCTTGATGCCAACTCCACCTTTGAATGAGAACATGTTAACATACACATCAAGGTTTGTCAGTTTAACATAGAATTCATAATCAGCCTTATCGGCTTCATCGGTAAGGCGGAATTTCTTTGAATTATCATTAAATTCCCTGATAAATTCGGATGTGCATTCAGGTATCTGCTCATCAACATTGCGGAAACGATCATCTTTGCGAAGAGGCTTTTTACCATCAAACTGTGTATCGGCCATGTCAAGTACTACACAACCTACTCCACCATCTTTAAGCGAAGCGATTGAGCCTTTTACGAGCTTGATGTCGTCACCTGCCATTGCAACTGCGCAGCCCATAACTGCGAGGAGAAATGTGAAAAGAATCTTTTTCATTTTGTTGGGTTTTAAATAAGTGAAACATTTAAAGTAAATCACAATTTGATAATTTACTTACAGAATTTCTTGAGAATTAATGCACTGTTTGTTCCGCCAAATCCGAAGGAATTGGAAAGAACCAGGTCTACGGGTTTTTCCATCATTTTAGTGGCAAGATTTAAATCAGATGCCTTTTCAGA
>CAMWLY010000024.1 GCA_947175145.1 uncultured Muribaculaceae bacterium
GGTAATCTTCATTATATATAAAATTTTTCAGGTAGTTTTCAGGTTATATATCAAATTTCGCAGTAATGCTCATCAGCCGCATTTAGATGTGCCGCATGAAGTGCATATCAGGCAACCCTCCTGATATATCAGGGTTTCAGCACCGCAGTTCGGACATTTCTGGCCGGTTGCAGCTGTGCCGTTGGCGAGATATTTCTTCAATGCGCGTTCCACACCCATCTTCCATGTGTTGATATTGGTTGAGTCAAGTTCAAGACCGCCAACCAATTTCAGAACCTGATCGATAGGCATGCCGTAGCGAAGCACTCCCGATATAAGTTTGGCATAGTTCCAGAACTCGGGATTGAATTTCTCACTCAGTCCCTCGATAGTGGTCTTATAGCCGCGCTTATTAATAAACTGGAAGTCATAGCGCTTATTGCCGTTGGCATCCACGGTTTTGATGATCTTACCCTTGTTCACGCTCTTCGGGCAGAATATTCCATCTTCATCATCGGCAAGACCGGTGAATATCTCGTAGGGCTTGTTGTTGACCAATCCAACGAAGGCAATCCATTTCTCCTTGTTGTTCTGGAAGCGAACCACATCGGCGTCGAGCTCGGTGGGGCGCTTTGAAATATGGCTCGGTGTAGCCATAAGAGGAATAACCGGAGTTTTAGCCTTTACGGATTCAAGCACATTGTTGCGTGAGCCGTCGCGATATACGGTGCAACCTTTGCAGCCGGCTTTCCATGCTTCGACATAGAGGTTTCCGACCAATTCCTCGGTTACGTCGGCAGGCAGATTTATGGTCACGGATATCGAGTGGTCCACCCATTTCTGCACCGCTCCCTGCATTCTGACTTTCTCCATCCAATCCACATCGTTGGAGGTGGCTTTATAATAAGGAGACTTCGCCACAAGCTCATCGATTTCCTCGGGTGTCATGTTCTTCTTGGCCTCAATGCCATTGATGCGCATCCACTCCAGGAACTTGTGATGATACACAGTGTATTCTTCGAAGGCATCGCCCACTTCGTCTATGAAATCAATCTTCACATCGGGATCTCCGGGATTGACTTTGCGACGTCGGGTGTAAACCGGCAAAAACACAGGTTCAATGCCCGATGAGGTCTGGGTCATGATAGAAGTAGTGCCGGTCGGAGCGATGGTGAGACATGCTATATTGCGGCGACCGCTGCGAGTCATGCGCTCATATAATTCCGGATCAGCCTCTTTGATTCTGGCGATATAGGGATTATTCTTTTCCCTCTCGGCATCATATACTTCAAATGCACCTCTCTCTTCGGCTGTAATCACAGATGAACGATAGTATGCAAGTGCCAGGGCACGATGCACTTTTACCGAGAAAACTGTAGCTTCCTTTGTGCCATAGCGCAATCCGAGAGCAGCAAGCATGTCTCCCTCACCGGTGGTGCCGCAACCTGTGCGACGACCTTGAAGAGTCTTGGACCGGATCTTCTTCCAGAGGTTCAACTCAGTGGTCTTGACCTCTACAGTCTCCGGATCGCTTTCGATCTTCTCGATTATGCGATCGATCTTTTCCATCTCGAGGTCGATAATATCGTCCATGATTCTTTGAGCTTTTCCTACATGGTCTGCAAAAAGCTCAAAATCAAATTCAGCCTCGGGAGTGAAAGGATTCTTCACATAGCTATACAGGTTCATAGCTACCAGACGGCAACTGTCGTAGGGGCAGAGCGGAATTTCTCCACATGGGTTAGTCGACACGGTCTCGAATCCGAGATCCGCATAGCAATCGGGCACAGATTCGCGCTGTATAGTGTCCCAGAACAGCACGCCGGGTTCGGCGCTTTTCCATGCATTGTGCACTATCTTAGACCACAACGCGGCTGCATCGGTCTCTTTGGTAACCTTGGGATTGTCGCTTTTGACAGGGAATTGCTGAATATAAGGCACACCCTCGGTGGCGCAACGCATGAAATCATCATCGATTTTCACAGACACATTGGCGCCGGTTACTTTACCTTCGGTCATCTTGGCATCAATGAAATCTTCGGCATCAGGGTGTTTGATGCTGACGCTCATCATTAATGCTCCGCGACGGCCATCCTGAGCCACTTCGCGAGTGGAGTTGCTGTAGCGCTCCATAAATGGCACAAGACCGGTTGAAGTCAATGCAGAATTCTTCACTGAGCTCCCTTTGGGACGTATATGCGACAGGTCATGACCCACGCCTCCGCGACGCTTCATGAGTTGTACCTGTTCCTCATCTATCTTGATTATACCGCCGTATGAATCCGGGTGTCCGTCAAGTCCGATTACAAAGCAATTTGAGAGAGAACCAACCTGAAGATTGTTGCCGATACCCGCCATGGGGCTTCCCTGTGGCACTATATATTTGAAATGATCAAGAAGATCAAATACAGTGTCCATCGACATGGGATTCGGATATTTTTGCTCTATGCGCACTATTTCTGAGGCGATACGACGGTGCATATCGGCCGGAGTTAGTTCGAAAAAGTGACCGTCTGAATCCTTTAGAGCATACTTGCTCGCCCAGACTTTGGCCGCTAATTCATCTCCTTTGAAGTAATCGAGAGCAGCTGCGAACACTTCGTCATAGTGATAATGTGGTTGTTCTGACATGTAGGTTATGGTATTGAATTTGTATTTTAGGTTGTGTGGGTAAAATTAGCCAAAATTTCCAAAATCAGGAAACTTTTTCAAAAATTTAAATTCAAAACTTTTCCAAAACAGGTAACACTCTCACTCAATTTCTCTCTCTTATTTTATTAATCAGTCCGTTCTCCATTCCATCGAGCCGGAGTTGCCTCATCATTGCCAAAAGCTTGAGATTGAGAGGACACTGATTGATCCCGGTCTTGTATATACCATCGTTCAACCTTCTCCCTTCATGCAGAACATGCTGAACGCTTAGGAGGCTTTGGTAAACAATAAGATAGTTGTTCAAAAATTTTTTACCGGCCGAGATAGCCGAAAACGCATAAACCTTATAGATGTAGAGGACTTCGGCAACTGTGCAGCGACAATCGCGGTTGGTACTTCGTATTGTTACGCCACGCTGGAATTTTGCGGTTCTCAGAATCTCTCAGCATCAGAAATGCTTTTGACTATGGAAAAGGTTATAGGACAAAAAATTGAAATGAAGTATATCTCATATGATGAGATAAGGAGATCCATGTATGAAAAGTCCCATAAGTAAGGTCACTACATTCCTCATTCCCTTGCAGGAACAATCCATATACCTCATAACTATTCAGGCTGTGAGGTACAGGTGTCAGTTCACTATAATTTATGATACTTATCAGTTTATGAGTGTCGTTCTGACCCATCAGTGAACTATAGTCGGATGGCTTGCTAACTCTAAGAATCTTACTCATATTGAGGGGCTAAAGATATGGTTTTCAGTTGAAAAGTTACAAAAATATCTACGAATTATCTTACAGTGAGGACATTCCTTAAGAAAATGGTTAGACCTCAGTAATATTTGTCACATTATCCTAATCATCATTATCTAATTTCGCAACACGAATAATATCAAAGAAATGAAAACAAAGATCATGTTGTCGAAAGACTTCTGTGAGATGGAGGCAGTAAAATATATAGCCTTCAGATACGATACCACACCTGAGCGTGTTCTGGAGCATTATTTCATTCAAAGCGGAATAATACCCTCCAATGACCGGCACGTCTCAGACTATTGCCTTACCCCGAACGAAATGGCTTTGTTCCACGATCTGGGAGTCCGGCCATCAATGGTAGAAATCAATTAAAATCAGTATGATGAAAGATATTTTTGAAAGAGACCGCAGCGGCGAGATGGTTTCGCCCAATGATAACGGTTATAATGAACTGATTGCCGATATTTTCGATACAATGAAAACGGCAACCGAACTAAACACAGGATACAGGAATCCTGAGGAGGTTCATGAATATATGAGTAGGATTCTCGGAAAACCACTTCCGGAAAGCACTACGGTATTGCCGCCATTCTATATAGATTACGGCAAGCCCGTGACCATTGGCGAAGACTGCTTCATACAACAGTGTTGTACCTTCTTTGGTCGAGGAGGCATAACCATAGGAAACGGTGTATTCATCGGTCCGAAATGTAATCTGATCACTATAAATCACGATCCAAATCCGGAAAACCGCAGTGCTACATACGGACGTCCTATAGTGCTTGAAGACAAGGTGTGGATAGGTATCAATTCTACGATACTACCGGGTGTAAGAATCGGATATGGAGCTATTGTCGGAGCCCAGAGTGTTGTTACACATGATGTACCTCCAATGACCATAGTAGCCGGTAATCCTGCAAGAATAATTAAGAAAATAGAACCTCAGGAGTAATTATGAAAAGAATATTGTTATCGCTCGCACTGATATTTTCGACAATTACTATGCAAGCTAAGACTCTTGTAGTATATTACAGTTATACGAACAATGTTCATAATATCGTCACTGAACTTACAAAACTGATAGATGCTGATGTTGTGCGAATTGAACCGATGGAGAAAGGACTTGACTATGCAGCAAACAACTACGCCATCGGCAGCGCGTTGATCTCTGCCATACGCAATAATCCATATGATGCGGCTTCCTATCCGGCGATTGATCCTGTGAATGTCAACCTCGCAGATTATGACTGTATCATCATCGGGGCTCCATTGTGGTGGAGCAACATGGCCGCCCCATTGCAGACGTATCTTTTCCATAATGGCGCGGCAATGGCCGGAAAGAAAATAGGTCTTATAGTATCAAGTGCAAGTAGTGGAATAAGCGGTGTTGAGGGTGACGCCAAGCGTCTTATTCCCGATGGAGATTTTCTTTCTCCGAGTCTCTGGATCCGTTCTTCTCAGACTTCCAATGCCTCTTCAATGTTAAATTCTTGGCTTAAGACGATTGGTTATTACGCAATGACGGGTGTTGAGGATATTTCGGCAGACCAAAATATCGGGAAATATACCATTTTCTCAGTTTCAGGAGCAATGGTGGCGAAAGATGCGTTATCATTACAGAACCTTGAAAAAGGTCTCTATATCGTAAACGGAGAAAAGATTTATTTAAAATAGGAAGATTATGAAAAGATTACCGTCGATTGCGTTAGGAACATGGTCGTGGGGTTCAGGAATGGCCGGAGGTGACCAGGTATTCGGCAACCATACGGATGCCGATAGACTCAAATCAGTTTTCGAGGCAGCATATAAAGCAGGACTCACTATGTGGGACACCGCAACGGTTTATGGCATGGGAGCATCTGAGGATATTCTCGGTGGCTTCATCAAGCACTATCCACGTGATAAGTTTATTATCTCCACTAAGTTCACACCGCAGATCGCCCCTGAAACCGAGACTCCTGTCTTGACAATGGCAGAGGAGAACTGCAAGCGTCTTCACACTGACTACATCGACATCTATTGGATTCATAATCCGGCTGACGTGGAAAGATGGACCCCGGGACTTATTGCGCTACTTAAATCAGGCATGGTTAAGCGTGTTGGAGTCTCCAACCACAATCTTGAACAAATCAAGCGTGCCGATGAAATTCTTCGTGCAGAAGGTTTCCGAGTGTCGGCAGTCCAGAACCACTTCAGCCTGCTCTACCGCTCATCTGAAAAAGCCGGAATCCTTGATTACTGTAAGGATAACAATATTGACTTCTTCTCCTATATGACTCTCGAACAGGGTGCGTTGAGCGGTAAGTACGGTATATCCAATCCTATGCCGGAAGGCAGTCAGAGAGCAATGACCTACAATTCAATCCTCCCGAAACTCGATGCACTTATCGCTGAAATGAAGAAAATCGGCGAGACTCACGATGCATCTGTCTCACAGATTGCTATAGCATACGCAATAAATAAAGGTACATATCCTATCGTCGGTGCCACAAAACCCCGCCACGTGGAGGAGGCGGCCACTGCTGCAAAGATAAAGCTGTCGGAGGAGGAGATTGTCTCTCTTGAAACTCTTGCTGCAGCAACCGGAGTTGACACAAAGGGCTCTTGGGAAAATCCAATGGCATGAAAAGATTAGTGCCATTCTTTGCAACGTTGATGACTATCTTAGGTATGGCTGCCCAATCGAATATTCCGGTGATAGATGTTCATTCCCACATCATGACCGACGAGTACCTGAAGTACCTCGCCGATCACGATGCGCTGATGGAAGATGGCTATCCGTTGCCCACATGGGATGAGAAATCTCATATAGCATTTATGGATAGTGCCGGGATAGAGCGAAGCATCCTCACTCTTTCTTCGCCCCAGCCGTGGTTCGGCAACACTGATGAAAGCCGTAAGGTGATCCGCTCCATAAACGAGAGAATGGCAGACGCAAAGCGAAATCATCCTGAACGTTTCCTATGGTGTGCCGCTCTTCCTCAGCCGGACATCGAGGCATCTGTAGATGAAGTTGTCTTCGCCCTCGATTCTCTCGGTGCTGACGGAATAAAGCTCGCCACGAGCGTAAACGGCGTTTATCTCGGTGACTCAATCTATGAGCCACTGATGAAAGTGCTCGACGAACGGGAGGCAGTTGTGATACTTCACCCGGTAAAACCGGATCCTGTCAATGAAAGCACCTTCACCGGAGGACCGATCTTCGTGTATGAGTATTCGGCAGAAACGACCCGTGCGGTACTCAATATGGTGGCTCATAACGTGATGACACGCTATCCAAATATCAAGGTCGTGGTTCCTCATGCTGGTTCGTTCATGCCATACGCCGTTCCTCGGCTAAAAGGGGGATATCCATTGCTTCTGAAACAAGGACTCACGGAGCCGATTGACATAGACGGCAATCTTTCAAAACTCTATTATGACCTTGCAGGAGGGCCCTCGGCTCAAGCTATCAAGATGCTGCTGACAGTCACTACTCACGACCATATAATGTTCGGAACTGACTATCCGTTTGTTCCGACCCCGGTTCTTGAAAAGGTGGCGACAAAGGTAATAAATGAAATTACTCAGGATGCAGAACTCGGTAGATATGCCGAGGATATCATCCGCAACAATGCAATGAAATTATTTAAAATTGAGGAATAACTATGGCTAAAAAAGTGAATTTGGGCTCACGACTTGCCCTATATCCCACTCCCGTCACTGTAATAGGGGCGGATGTAAACGGAAAGGTTAACTGGATGGAACTTTCACATATCGGTATAGTCAGCCACGACCGTGTGCTTGTAAGCATGGCTAAGGCTCATTACACAACTCCGGCTCTTGGCATAGGAAAACGCTTTTCGCTCAATCTCGTAAGTCCTGATATGCTTGAAAAGGTCGATTACGTGGGCAGCGTTGACGGCGACAAGGAAGACAAGTCGGAGGTGTTTGAGTATCATCGTGGTGAGGCAGGTACTCCCGTCATCGACGAAGCACCGCTGACTATGGAGCTTGAGATAGTAGACATCTACGAATGCAACGGCTTCAACAATTTCATCTGCTCGATTATCAACACATACGTCAACGAGGAAAACCTTGACGAAAACGGTAAGATCGACTACAACAAGATGCACACAGTTCTCTTTGAGTTCCCGACTTACTCTTACATCCTTTCCGGCGACGTGATCGGTAAATGCCGCAAGATGCATGAAAACTGGAGCAAAAAGGATTGAAGATGATCCGGTCGATTAGAATATTTTTAACTTTAGCCGCGATACTGATCTTAATCAGTGGCTGTGGCAACCGCCATTCTGTGGAATCCTCTTCAAAAGAAAGCAAAATGTGTAAGAAAGATCCAATGCAGACAGACGGTATAGTCCGTTTGTCGAAGATTCAGGTTAATCCAGAATATCTTGATGAGTATATGAAATATGCCGTCGAGGTGGGTATCACATCACTGGAGACAGAACCCGGAGTGCTGACCATGTATGCCGTCGCTGATAAGGATAACCCCTGCAACATCACCATCTTGGAGACCTACGCGAGTCAGGAAGCATATAAAAGCCACATCGCATCGGAACATTTCCAAAAATATAAGCAGGGTACCATCCACATGGTGGACTCATTACAGCTTGATGACGTGACACCATTGAACCCAAGAAACATAATAACAAACAATATCAAAAAATGAATCGCCTTATCCTTTCATTGATTTTTGGTATAATGACAATAATACCCGTTATGGCACAACAGAAAATAGTGCAGACAGCAGGGCGTCAGCAACTCGGTGATTTCGCACCTGAGTTCGCCCATCTTAATGATGATATTCTCTTCGGAGAAGTATGGAGCCGCAACGATCTTCTTTCGCTGCGCGACCGAAGCCTCGTGACAATCACGTGTCTTATCTCGCAAGGTATCACAGATACCTCGCTTATTTACCACCTTCAGGAGGCTAAGAAGAATGGTATCACGCGCACGGAGATTTCCGAGATACTCACTCATATAGCGTTCTATGCAGGCTGGCCCAAGGCATGGGCGGCATTTCGCCTTGCCAAGGATGTGTGGAACGATGACATCAAAGGCGATGATGCAAAGGCTGAATTCGCACGCTCGATGATTTTCCCAATTGGCGAACCCAATACTGCATACGCCAAATATTTCACCGGCAACAGTTATCTCGCCCAGATCTCTACAGAGCAGATACCGTTTGCCAACGTCACCTTTGAGCCTGCTTGCCGCAACAACTGGCATATCCACAAAGCTGACAAAGGTGGTGGTCAGATGCTTGTAGGCGTAGCCGGACGCGGATGGTATCAAGAAGAGGGGAAGGAACCAATCGAGATTCTCCCCGGTACGGTAATCAACATTCCCGCCAATGTGAAGCACTGGCATGGAGCCGCTAAAGATTCATGGTTCGCACATCTCGCGTTCTCTGTTCCCGGTGAGGAGACTGAAAACGTATGGCTTGAACCGGTATCAGATGAAGAATACAATAAGTTACCCTAATAGTGCAGGAAATGAAAAAGCTTTTGATTGGATGTCTCGTGTTTTTAGGAACAATCTTTTCTTCCTGCGCAGAAAGTAAGAATGTATCTGTTATGAAAAATGAAGATAATAAAGTGCTGGTAGCCTATTATTCAGCAACCGGCACCACAGAAAAGGTAGCAAAGGAGATTGCCTCCGCGACTAATGGCAAACTATTTGAGATTGAGCCGGAGAAGAAATACACTTCGGCGGATTTGAACTGGAATGACAGGAACTCAAGGTCATCGGTAGAGATGAATGACATGTCATCGCGCCCGGCTATCAAAAACGGAGTAGTCAATCTTGACAGTATTGAGACCATATTCATCGGATATCCTATCTGGTGGGATCAGGCTCCGCGTGTAGTCAATACTTTTCTTGAGTCCAATAACCTTAAAGGGGAAAAAATCATAACCTTCTGCACCTCCGGTGGGAGCACTATTGATGTCAGCACCCGAACTCTACGTGAAACATATCCTGATCTTGATATCATGCAGGGTAAATGTTTAAACGGAACTTCCAAATCCGGAATAGAGGCATGGGTTAAAAATCTCGGTCTAAAGTAAGTTTGATTCTCTCTATCGGATTTTGGTTTATTCACTTTCAGGTCGGAGCTACAGTCGCCTTAACATTGATTTGTATGATGTCATAATGGTGTGGTTGTAAGGTTAATCTGACCTCTATAATAATCGCTCCCAAGATGTATACATATTGGGAGCGATTATTATAGTTATTTGCGGTTGCTATTTATCTTACAAGGAATTTGCCGGATTTTGATTCAATTGTATACACATATATTCCCTTGGCAAGACCACTGAGCGAGATGCTGCCTTTACCCTGAACCTCTTTGCAGAGTACTTTAGCTCCGGTGGTATCGCAAATCACTAGCTCAGCTTTCTTCTCCGCATTATAGCGCAGTGTGCCATCAGCGTAGGCTACTCCATATACTTCATCTCCAAGACCAATCACACTGCCCTGAGTGCTGGAATTAATTATGAATGTTACTGTTGATTTTGTCTCGGGTTTACCGGTATATTGCATCGAAATTACCACTGTAACATCTGATGGAGGTAACTCGGTTGCACTGTATGTGTCTCCGCCGAATTCAAACTGAGAATTTTGTGCTTCGCCCGCTGTTACTGGTACATTGGTTTTCTTAATCTCGGGCTTCTTTTCGCAGCTGCCGTTAAGACAAAACTGCACCGCTTGGCCCGACGTGCATACTACTTCGGCATCGATTGTGCCGGTTTCCGAGCAGGTAAATGTAAGGTGCGGATCATATACATATTGATAACCTTCTTCACCGTAGTCGTCTACAATCTGCATCTCATTGAAGTGCACCGTAGCACCATTGGCTATCGGTTTGCCTGCCATGCTGTAACTGATGGTCTGAGCTTGAGCACCTGCCATCACAATTAGTGCGGCAGCAATAGTTAAGTAGAGATTCTTCATATAGTAATGTTTAGATTTATAATAATTCCCTCAAATTAATTGATTAATGAGCGATCTATCAAATCCGCTCTCTTGACTTGAATTACACCGGTTTCATCGCTTACGATACACACCACATAGATCATAGAGGTGTTCCATCTCTCCTTATCGGTCCAGCGGATAGGTATTGATGCGGTGACAGAGTTAACGAAAGCTTCCGTCAGACTTATCTGCTTCCCTTTAAGTCCCGGGAGCATCTGACCGCGAAACACATTATTGTGCACATATTGTTTGTTAATCTGTCCGTCAGAGAGTTTCTGCTGGGCGATTATACCATCTTCAACCACCCAGAACTGCACGTTGGCAATTCGTGTGCTGCCACTTAAAATATCTGCAGTAGCGGTGATTGTACCGCTCTTGCCTCCTGTTTGCTCATCATATTCCTCTTGGAACGAGGTGGAAAGTCCGATTTGAACATCAGTCGGCATTTTAATGGCATTGCGCACGGCTGTGGTCCATAAGTCGTAGGTGGTCGGTTTCCCGAAATTTATCACACCCATAGGGAATGATGTAATGCCATATGCCTCAAGTATGGCATTCCCTTCATCGGTCATCAATCCTATGGAACCGGTGCTGAAATTTGTGCGTTTTGTTGAGATACCGAAGCTGCCGCAGTGGATACTCACCGCAACCAGATTGTCGCTGCCAAATTGTTCCTGTAGCAGTTCAATGACTTCATGAGCATCCGGGCAATTCAGACAGTTCTGACCGGTAAAATCTTCAAGTAATACCGCCCGCTCGGCCGTAATCTCAGGACCCTTGATGTAGCGGTCGTCAGAGCTGACATAGTCACACGAGGTTAAACCCGCGAGAGCACAAGATATCCCCAAAGCTACTCCGAGGTGTTTGGTGATATATGATATGCGAATTTTCATTTCGCCTGAATTTAAAAGTTATAGGTGTAGTTAATCTTGAAGCCATGCATGGCTGGCACCGGACGGCAAAGACCGCCGGAGCAGTCATAACCCTTGCGTGTGCGTCCGTAGCTTAGCATAAGGCGATTCCCCTTATATGAACCGGTGATAGCGCCCATATAGTAATGTGTGCCGGTACTTCCGCAGTTCCACATATCGCTGACAGAGACCATTAGCCAAGGTGCAAATGAAAATTCGGCGAGTGCGTATGCCCAGTCTTTTTGGTCTTGCTTTGTAAAAAGATATTGCGCTTCACCGCGAACTGTGAATTTTGGATTAATCTTATATTTCACATCGGCTACCACTATATTTGTGCGGATATATTTTTCATCGCTCTCCACAATCTTACCGACCTGATTGTTGAATAGTTGATTCATATACATGAAGGTTACGGTAACAGGTCTCGACAGTCTCTTTTCTATCTGCAGATTAACATCATAATAGTTACATGCTCCATGCTTGAAAAATGAAGTGCGGTAACCATCGGTGCCGAGCAATGAACCAAGCGGTTCTTTGGGTTCACCTTCGCGCACTAATCCGGAGACATAACTGCCGTTTACACTGATTTTTGTGCCATATTTGCCACCGAGCGCGGATTTGCGGGGAAATGTATAACTGAATTGTGCCTGATAAGCCCATTCGCCATCTGTGTTTTGCGTGGCGTAGGGGTATAGAGCCGGCAGGGAGTATGTGTGGGTGTAAGTGAATGCCGGCATGTTATTGATAAATGCCGAGAGGTCGGAGCGACTGCGCTGCGAGCGAAATGACATATTATAACTGCGCTTGGCCTGAAGCATTGCGCTCAAGCCTTTGCGAGAATATGAACCGCTTAAGAGGTACGCTGTGCCGGAACCGTAGGTATATGAATTATCAAAGCTTGGATCCTGGCCTTTCCATGCAAATTCGGCCAACACACTCCATGGGCCTGTGTGGAAACTTGAGCGAGCATCAATTGCGTTAACACATTTCGGAAGATTCAGGCGGTAGTTGATGGAGGGGAGATAGATATCCTCATCTTTCTCATGCTTGAGCACCCAAGATGCTCCAATCATCCAAGATGCGTTGTGGTCGCGCAGACTCACCAAATAATCCTGCATATATACTTCCGCATTGGCTCCATATACCTGAGAGCGCTTGCTCCAATCCCAATATCGGCGTTGCACACCACCGAGCAGAGTAAGTTTCAATCCTTTGACTGCAGATATATTAAGTCTGCCGCCTCTTATGGCATTGTCTATGCCGAGGGCTCGCTCCTCGTAGGTGCGTAGAATAAAACCGCTGCCGAATTGTTCGTAAAAATCTCCGGCGGTTAAATCGAATCCTTTGTATTTTCCTTTGACATAGAAGTTTGAAAGACCCCAGCCTGCAAAATCATCATCATAACCGGGGAGTGGCCACTTCATGAACTCAGCGCGCAATCCGGCATCAAAATACTGACTGGCAAGATTCACATCGGCATAGGTGTTGAATAGAATCTTGTGGTCATACTCTCCGGTGTGTATCTCATTGTCCACTTCCGGGAAAACTATATCCGCTTGCACCGAGCCGTGAACCGCTACCTTATATTCGGCGCGTGCCGGAATCGCGATCAGAGTCAATATGGAAACTGCGTATGCGGCAAGTCTTTTCATACCTCTAAGTCTTGTTCTTTTTTATTCTGCGATGCATTTGCGCACCAATTCTATCAAATGTTCTTCTGAGCCCTCGGTGTATCCTGAGTGAGACTCAATGATTTTGCCGGAACCGTCGAGAACTACCACGTGAGGAGGATTCTGGCAGCCCATAGCGCGGGCGAAGTCTCCGCTTTGATCAAGCAGTATTTCATAATCCCACCCTCTGGCGTCGGCCATCGGTTTTACTTTTGTGGCGTTTTGGGCTTCATCTATAGAAATCGCAAATACTTTGACGCCGGTTTCATCAACCCAATCAGGATAGTTCTCATGAATTGCATTGAGTTCGCGGATACATGGTTTGCACCAGGTGGCCCAGAAGCTGATTATGTAGGGCTTGCCATCATTCGAAAGAGTTGAGGAGTCTACGGGCTTGCCGCTCATATCCTTGAGCGTAACAGAGGGAAGTTGTGCCGATGCACTGATTGCCGCAATCGCCACGACAAAAGTAAGTATTAAAAATCGCTTGATTATTTGCATGTTGGAATAAAATTATTTGTTCGAAAAATGTCTATATTGGAGTTTGTGTATATAATTAGCGGTAAATATAGCATTTGGTCGCAATATTACCAAAATATTTGGAATATATTAAATATTTGGAATATGTTAAAGGTATGTAAAGGTTTGCAGGGCAATTTAATTTTTTCTACAGAAGGCTTAGTAAAGGCAAAGTAGTAGGTAAAGACACCGATATACACATGTGATTGTTGTAGGTTAAGCATTTGTTGGCTATATTCGCATTGTGAATAAGGATTTAAATGAAATGATAAATAAATCCGGCAAAGCATCGACAGAAGTTTCTTTATTGGAATTTCCACGCCATCTGGATCCGCGTGGTAATCTCGCGGTCATTGAGGAGATGGAGGGAGTGCCCTTTAAAATCAAAAGGGTGCACTGGATTTATGATGTGCCCGGAGGTGGTTTGCGCGAAGGACATTGCTATCGAGATAATCATGAATTGATCATAGCATTGTCGGGATCATTTGATGTGGTGGTTACTACGCCCGGTGGCACGAGCACATATTCGCTCAACCGATCTTATAAGGGTCTGTATCTGCCACCCATGACCTGGCGCGAACTTGTGAATTTCTCTACTAACTCAGTAGCATTGGTACTCAGTTCAGAACCATATAGTGACGAAGATTATGTCATTGATTACGAAGAATATAGAAAGTATGTCGAAAACGGTATTTGATTGTTCGCTTATTGAGCTGGAGCGCCATGCGAGTCCTCGGCTTGGCAATCTTTCGGTTGTGGAGTCGGATGTCTCATTGCCTTTTGATATAAAGAGAGTTTTCTATATTTATGATGTGCCGGGAGGTGAATCACGCGGCGGTCACGCACATCATGCTATCAAAGAATTTATAGTGGCTGCATCGGGCAGTTTTACAGTAACTTTAGATGACGGTGTGAACCTACGCACCATCATGTTGAACAGACCATACATGGGGCTCTTGGTTGAACCCGGAATATGGCTCACTCTTCAGGATTTCTCCTCCGGCTCAATCGCTCTTGTCATGACCTCGGATCATTTCTCTCACAAGGATCATATCAAATCCTACAGTGACTTTTTGGAGTTGCGTGCCAAGATGTAGATAGGTTTGTAAGTTAGGGATCTGAGTCTCGACATATCCTTCATGGACTTGCCTGTGCCCGGTGCCGAACCCCCGACTCCGGTATGCTTCAGGTGCATCAGAACTTCGCGTGCGCTTTTGAACTCCACTTTAATAGAATCTTCTATAACCTGACTTTCTTCAAATAAATCATGTAGACACTCGCGAAGCATGGAAGCGCGCGGATATATAAGCGGAGAGGGTCTCAACTCGTCAAGTTCCTCCATATTGCCCGGAGCAAAGGTGGATATGGCCAATACCCCTTCATGTGATAGTTTTTCCGCGCAAGTGCGCAGAAATCGCGGTATGTCGGCAAACCATTGAATTGCCGATGCCGATACGATAGCATCCCACCGGCGGTCTTGCTCCTCTATCCATTTCTCGGCATCCGCAATTATATACCTCTCTTCGGGCGCAATTCCAAACGGACCGCATTCGGTTATATCTACGAAATCTACTTCCGAGGGCTTGACAAGCCTTGCATATTCATGAGTGAAAAGACCTGTGCCACACCCGATTTCCAGTATCTTTGGGTGCAATACAGGGTGTAGCCCCGCAAAGCCGTCGGTGAGTTTAAGCGCAGCCGAATACTGTGCTATAGCATGAGTATCGTAGGTCGACGCTGCTTTGCTGAATCGCGCTGAAACTTTCTCTGTATCGGAGATTACCGAATCAGTTATTAACTCAAGCGGTATGTAGTGCCCACGAGTTTCCAATACTGCTGTTTCCACTTCGGGGTCATGTGCCCATGACAGCCTCTGATTGTCGGCGGGAAATATACGGTCATGCATTCCGATGTAGGCTCTGACCCACGGAAGCTCGTTAACCTTGTGATTGGTTAAGCATAACTGCCTGATAGTTTGAAGTTGATTGCGAAGATTGTCGATTCGAGACTCCGAGAAATCCGAGTCGAGTCGGGTTAACATTTCTTCATGCTCATCTCTGTCAACCGCCATGCGGAGTCTGAATTTCTTCAGATTCCGGTCGGAAAGATTTTTCTCAGTGTTTTCATATATGACCAGCGGTATACCAAGATTATCATCAATCGGTTTTAAGGTGCCGTTTATAGCAAAAGCAGCAGTAATTCTGTCGCCGGGCAGAGTCAGCGCGGCTGCATAGACTCCGAGAGACCATGCTATCAGGTACACAGTGTAATAATTATCGAGAAAGGATAGATTAATATTCAAATCATCGTAGTCAAAAACCACTGCTACGTCCCACCCTTTGCGCTTAATTTCCTTGGCAATCCGTGCGTTTGCACCCCAGCCTGAATAAATAAGAATAAGGCGCGTGTTGAATTCCTCTTTATGCAAAAATTCAATCTTCATAAGCTTGAGATACCCCGGTGAGTATTTCTGTTATATCTGCTTCACTTAGTGAAGCGTGTATTGAAAATCTTATTCTTTCGCTGCCTGCCGCGACTGTCGGTCTGCGGATTGCAAGTGCCCTGATACCATTTGATTCCAGTTTCCGAGATAATTCCACAGCCTTGTTAGCATCTCCGGTTATTAATGGAATAATAGCTGAATCCGAAAGTGAACGCATGCCTGAAATAGCATCCAATCCTCTACGAAATTTTTCGCATATTTTCAAAAGATGAGCTCTTTCGGATTGCATTTCGGTCAGCTTTTCAATCATAAACATGGACCATGCTACCGAAATCGGGGGTAATGCAGTAGAAAATATCAGGCTTCGAGCATTATTGATCAAAAATTGCTTTATCAGCGAATTTGTTACCGCAAAGGCGCCTGAAGATGCCGCTGCTTTGCCGAGTGTGACCAATAGTATATCTATTTCATCTATCAATCCGAGGCGTTCTGCCAATCCAAGTCCACGCGTACCCAGAACTCCAAATGAATGTGCTTCATCAAGATAAATTAGCAGATTTGGATATTCCCGCTTCAATTCAACCAGTTTTTCAAGAGGTGCTGTGTCACCATCCATACTGTAGATGCCTTCGATAACGAGAATTACCCTTTGATACTTATTTGCCTCTTTACTCAGGATATTCCTGAGTTTGGTTATGTCATTGTGAGGGAATCTCTTGAAGTTCGCATTGGCAAGTTTCAGCCCGTCAATTACCGAAGCATGTGCAAGTTTGTCGACCACCCAGTAAGTGCCCGGCACATTGAGTGCCTGTATGATTCCGACATTGGCATGGTATCCCGAATTGAAAATAAGCGCCGGTTTACCATACAGGGATTCAAGATATTCCTCAAACTTGGAATAATAATCCGATGTGCCTGCTAATAATCGTGAGGCGCTTGAAGTGAATGGGGCATTACCATATTTTGCATAAAACTCATCTCTGTATAAACCGGCATTATGCGCCAGACCCATATAGTCATTGCTTGTCAGGTCAAACCGCAGCTTTTTATCACAATCAGGGATTGTGCGCAATCTTCCCTCACCGGCATACTGAGTCAGAATTTCAGAATATTTTTGCAATGAAGCAGGAATCATGACTTCACAAGTTTAACAAGTGTTTTGCAGAGGTGAATGATCTGCTCATCACTGACAGCCAGATAGGGTGGCATAATATAGGCATTTTTGCCGAACGGTCTGATCCATACACCCTCTTCCACACATTTTTTCTGAAATTCACCGAGATTTACATCCTCTTTTAGTTCCACCACTCCTATGCCGCCAAGAACACGCACTTCTGCTACTTGAGGGAGTTCCGCAGCAGGCGCAAGGTGTTTTCTCATAAGATTTTCTATCTCTTTGATGCGCTTCTGCCAGGGTGAGTCAAGCAGTAGGCGAGTAGATGCAATGGCAGTGGCGCAGGCCAGCGGATTCCCCATAAACGTGGGCCCATGCATCATAACACCGCTCCTGGAATTTGATATCATATCCGCAACCTTGGCGCTGGTGGCAACAGCTGAAAAGGTCATATATCCTCCTGTCAGGGCTTTGCCGATTAGCATGATGTCAGGTTCAACGCCGGCATGTTCCCATGCAAACAATTTACCTGTACGTCCGAATCCAGTTGCAATCTCATCAAAGATGAGTAATATGCCGAGTTCATCACAGACCTTGCGCAGTTCGCGAAGATATTGCGGGTGATAAAATCTCATGCCTCCGGCTCCCTGAACAATCGGTTCCAGAATTACCGCAGCCAAGGTTTCTTTATTCTCACGTAGCATCTGCTCCATCGGAGCGAAATCCGCGGGGTTCCATTCTGCTCCGAATTTGCAAGCAGGAGCCGGCGCGAAATGCCTGATAGGCAAAGCCGGTCCGAATGCACCATGCATACCCGTTACAGGGTCGCACACCGACATGGCATTCCATGTATCGCCATGATATCCGCTCCGTATGGTGGCAAAATCGGTGCGCCGAGGGTCATCGTGGGCTTGCACCGCCATCTTCATCGCTACCTCAGTGGCTACCGAACCGGAATCAGCATAAAAGATATGATTCATAGAGGGTGGGAGAATATCAAGCAGAATTTTCCCGAGTTCTATAGCCGGTTCATGTGTTAGTCCGCCAAACATAACATGCGACATACTGTCAATCTGTGATTTCATGGCTTGGTTAATCACCGGATTATTATATCCATGAATCACACACCACCATGATGACATGCCGTCGATTAGTTCACGGCCATCGGCCAGAGTTATCACGGCCCCGTGAGCTTCACGAACCTTGTAGGTCGGGAGCGGATTGTGTGTAGAGGTATAAGGATGCCACAGATGATCGTGGTCAAAAGAATCATGTATAAGGTCGGTATTCATGTGATAGATTTAAAATTTCATTTACCATTTTAAATGTTACACCGGATCCACGTCATAATATATCTTTGCTGCTTTCATTTCCGGCAGAGATGCTATGGATTCGTAAACCTGACGAAGAATATCCTTGACTTTGCGCATAGATGCTCCGGATTCCACTTTGAGCATAATTGCCTCTATGTACCATAGTGCGATCCGGCTAACAAATGGTTTTTCGGGACCCAGAACTCTTGAACCGAAAATTTCACGTAGCTTTTTAGCCAGAATTACAGCCGCCCGGTCACACATCACAGCATCTTTATGGCGCAGATAGATATTGATTATCTTGGTAAATGGGGGATAATTATATTTTTCTCGTTCTTCAATCTCACTTTTATAGAATCCTGTATAATTATGATTTTTTACATATTCAAGAACAGGATTTTCGGGGTCAGTGGTCTGAATTAATACCAGACCGTTATCTTTGCGACGTCCGGCACGACCGGACACCTGTTCAAGCATATTATATGCACGTTCGTTGCTTCTGAAATCCGGGAAATTCAGAAGTGTGTCGGCATTAATTACCGCTGCTGTATCCACATCATTGAAATCAAGACCTTTGGTTACCATCTGAGTTCCGACAAGAATATCTGTATCATGATTTGCGAACTCTTCGATGATTTTCTGATAGGAGTCTTTATTTCTTGTTGTGTCAAGATCCATGCGCGAAACTCTTGCCTCCGGTAATACCTGTGCAACCTCTTCGGAGATGCGCTCGGTGCCGTAACCATATTTATCTATGCTGTTTTGTCCGCAGGCGGGACACACTGCCGGCAGTGGCATAGTATATCCGCAGTAGTGACATTTGAGCATGTCTGACTGTTTATGATATACAAGAGATACATCGCAGTTCACGCACTTTGGTGTCCACCCGCATTCCCGACAAATTACTACCGGAGCGAATCCGCGTCTGTTTTGAAAGAGTATCGCCTGTTTATTTGATTTCAAAGTGGAGGTAAGCCGTTGCACCAGAGGTGATGACATTATACCTCTGTTAATTTTCTTCTTGCGCTGTTCGCGCATGTCGATAATATCGACCTCCGGTAACTGTGCTCCCGAAAATCGTTCGGAGAGAGTCACCAAGCCGAACTTCCCTTCGAGCGCTTTATAATATGTTTCAATAGAGGGTGTGGCAGAACCCAATAGCACTTTTGCCCCATGCATTGAAGCAAGCATCACCGCGGTATCGCGTGCATTATACCGGGGTGCCGGGTCATATTGTTTATAGCTCGATTCATGCTCTTCGTCAACAACTACAAGCCCCAGATGATCAAACGGCAAAAACAAAGCCGATCTGGCACCGAGAACTATTAGCGGCTGATGGCTTGACAGCATTCGTTTCCAGATATCGATTCTTTCAGAGTCTGAAAATTTGGAATGATATACTAATAGTTTGTCGCCGAAGAATTTGCGCAGTCTATCGGTCAGCTGGGTTGTAAGCGATATCTCAGGAACAAGATATAATACCTGATTCCCGTCTGCAAGTGCGTTCTGTATCAGATGAGAGTATATCTCGGTCTTTCCGCTGCCGGTGACACCATGCAGAAGCACAGTTTGGGTATCATGGAATAAGTCTTTGATTTGGCTGCAAGCCTGAGATTGAATTGTTGACAAAGGTGGAATCGGTTCGGTGGGCGTTCCGGTATTGTTGAAGCGATTCAGAATTCGCTTCTCTATCCGGAAAATTCCTTTATCGACCATAGCCCGAAGCACTGCGGCTGATATATCACTGCTTTCCAACAAATCGGACCGGCTAACATTGCGAAGTGGTGCAGCCGGGTGCAGCCAGCCCGACAACTCCAGCCAACTCACCAGAGCTTTCTCCTGATTGCGAGACTTCTTGGTTAATTCAAAAAGATTCTTTAAACCTTCATGATCACCGCGTTTCAGTGTTATCTCTACATGGGTCTCAAGTTTCGGGCGGTATCTTTCGACTACTTTCTCATCGATTCTGACTATATCCCGGTTAAGTAAATTATCAATAGTTTGGGTGGCATTACGAATATTGAGTTCCGACTCAATTTCTGAAATGCGCATCCGGTTCTTTTTCTGTTCAAGAAGCATGACTATCGCAGCTTCTTTCTCCGACAATTTAACCCCTTCGGGAGTTCCGAAATCTGAATTTAATGTCACAAAGGTTTCACTTTCCGGTTTTAGGCCGGCCGGTAGGGCAGCTTTCATGACTTCGCCTATACTGCATAGGTAATATTCGGCAATCCAGTTCCACAGTTTCAATTGCGGGTATCTGAGCAATGGTTCTGCATCCGGAAGTGAGATTATATCCTTCACCTCATATCCGGGGGGATTGTTGTGAAGATTCTCAACTATGCCGGTGTAAAATTTCTTCTTGCCGAACTGCACCATCACACGCATTCCGATGCGAATCCTTGACTCCATATCCTTGGGAACAGAGTAGGTATAAGTCGCATATATTGGGAGCGGGAGTATTATTTCGGCATACATATTGCAAATTTAAGGATTTCCCGATAAATTTTCTTAATTTTGTGATTGAAACTATCAGAGCTTATATAGGCTCAACTTGCATGCACCGATTTTAAATTCTATTCGTATATGAAGAAGATAGCAACAGCATTATTACTCGCTGTGGTTGCGCTGACCACAAGTTTTCAGGCTCGCGCCGAGTTCAATTATGGTATCAAGGCAGGTGTGAATATCGAGCACATGAAGATAAGCAAGGATCTGCTTGATGCCAACAATCGCGCAGGTTATACCGTAGGTGTTACCGGCGAGTACATCGCCCCGGTTATCGGATTGGGTGTGGATCTGTCGGTGATGTTCAGCCGCATGTATGCTACCATGTATACTGAAGATGCGAAAATGCGCACCGGTGGTAGCTTTATTGAGATTCCGGTGCACTTGAAATATCGCATAAGCATACCGGCCATCAGCTCAGTGCTTCGTCCGTATATCTTTACCGGACCTAATGCAGCCATCAAAGTCAGTGGTAGCGAGAGTTTCTTTTATACAAAGAGAGCCCAGTGGGGTTGGGATCTTGGTCTTGGTCTCGAGTTCTTCAAGCATCTTCAAATCGGAGCAGGTTATACATTCGGTATGAATAATATCGCCAAAATTATTTATACAGAGACCGGTAACTCCAACTATGGTGAAGTTTCAAACA
Organism: uncultured Muribaculaceae bacterium; assembly: GCA_947175145.1. Classification (GTDB taxonomy): domain Bacteria; phylum Bacteroidota; class Bacteroidia; order Bacteroidales; family Muribaculaceae; genus Lepagella. Next base: position 21,489 of record CAMWLY010000024.1, read on the forward strand.
CTATAAAGCTGCGCAATAATTACTGGACTATAACCGCAGCCTATATGTTCTGATATTCAGAAATATTGAGATGAAGAAGATTCTGACAATTGTCATGATATTGGCCGTGGCTCTCGGAGCCTCGGCCAAATTCAGATTGGGTCCCACCGTGGGTACCAACTGGAGCATGTATCACTTCAATCAGCACCTTGTGCCCACCGATATGCGTGCAGGTTTTCAGGGAGGTCTGCTTTGTGAAGTAATGATTCCCGGTATCGGGTTCGGTGTGGATTTCGGCGTGAAATACACCAACTGGGGTGGTCATACCGATTTCGGTAAATTTAAAGTGTGGGAGGGCATGGGCAATCCTGATTTGCGTATGCATACTATCAGCATCCCGGTAAATCTGAGATTTAAGTATACAAGACTCAATGGTTTTGAGCAGTATCTCGCACCTCTGATATATGCAGGTCCCCAATTGAATTTCAACGCTGCCAATAAGCATTGTGCCGCTATAGATAGAAACGGTGTATCCTTGGGTATCCAATTGGGCCTCGGCGCGGAGATATATCGTCGTTATCAAATCACTGCCGGTTATATCTGGAATGTAACCCACGATTTTGAAACAAGAAAGCTTGACGATGTGAGCGCCCGCATCGAGGGTTGGAACCTTAGCGTAGCTGTATTGTTCTAATAATATATCACTTATTATTATGGAAGACAATATTATTTCGAATGATACAGCACAGACCGACGAAGAACTCGATATTCTGGCAAAAGCAGTCGAAATGCTGAAGACTGTTTATGATCCCGAGATTCCGGTAAATGTATATGATCTCGGATTGGTCTATAAGATAGATTATACAGCCGAGGATAAGACTCTTCATGTAGATATGACTCTCACGGCGCCATCATGTCCGGCTGCAGATTTTATACTTGAGGATGTTCGTCAGAAATTGATGAGCGTAAAAGGCCCCGAAAAGATAGATCTGCGCCTTGTGTTCGAGCCCGAATGGAATCAGGATATGATGACCGAAGAAGCAAAACTTGAATTGGGATTCCTTTGAAATAATTGGAGGTAAGGTCTGACTTATAATTTATATGAAGGCTTATTTTCTCAGCGACCTTCATCTTGGCGCACCATATTTCCCCGATTCACGCGAAGCGGAACTGCGTGTTGTAAACTTCCTGGATTCTATAAAAGATGACGCCGATGCCATATTTCTGCTTGGTGATATTCTGGATTATTGGTATGAGTATCGCTATGTGGTGCCGAGAGGCTTTGTGCGCTTTTTCGGAAAACTTGCCGAACTATCCGATAGGGGAATAAGGATTGTCTGGTACATAGGAAATCATGACATATGGATTTTCGATTATCTGCCCAAAGAATTGGGTATTGAAGTAATCGATGGATTCAGTGTCGAAAATATCGACGGACATAAATTCCTGATGACCCATGGTGATGGCATAGGAAAACTAAAACCATCGTTCAGATTATTGAGGAAGCTGTTTAGAAGTAAAATATGCCAGAAACTTTTCTCAGGCATTCATCCCCGATGGACTGTTCCTTTCGCTTACAATTGGAGCAGGCACTCACGTAAGATAGAAGGTCCATCACAAAGTGATGCCGAAAGAATGACACGTAATGTCCTTGAGTTTTCCGAGTCATATTTATCGGAACATCCGGATATTGAATATTTCATTTATGGTCACCTGCATTTGTTTGAGCAGCGCAAAATATCCCCAAATGCCAGTATCATAATACTCGGTGAATGGATACAGACCTGTTCATATGCTGTTTGGGACAATGATCATCTTGAGCTTCACACGCTCAATAGCGACAAAATGCAAGCTAAAAATGGTAGATGATAGTGGTAGAATGGGTTGAAATATATGTTATGCAACATGTTTAGGCATTTTCCCCGATTTTTATTTGGTGGAGAATAGAATATGTCATAATTTTGCAAAGAACAAAAAAGCAATCTTTTTTACCTTAAGATTTTACCTGTAGAAACTTCAAAAAGGGCGAGACCGCGAGGCCGAGCCCTTTATATGTTTATATACTTATGTGCAAGCCGGGTTGGGCAATGTAAAGGCTCAATGTAAAAAACCGGTTGAAAAGTTAAGTTTTAATATGTTCATCATAAAAATATTTACCTTCCTCGGCTCGTAATTTATAAACCGAGACAAACTAAAATTTAATAAGACAACATGGAACTTAAATTCTCAAGTTTTGTCCCCTTTCATAGTTTTCCTGATGGAACAGACATCGACACTGGTGAGCGGGGTTATTCTCGCTGAACTCAAATCTCTTAAATTCAATGGCTAATATTCAATTCTTATTATATAACTTGCCTGATAATTCCGGAATAGTACAGGCATATGTTGAAAATGAAACATTATGGCTTACACAGAAAGCAATGTCTCAATTGTTTGATGTGTCTATCCCCGCCATAAACCAGCATCTAAAGAATATATACGAAACAAATGAACTGACACCGGGTGCAACTATTAAGAAAAACTTAATAGTTCAGCAGGAAGGGAATCGACAAGTAAAACGAGAACAGACCTTCTACTCTCTTGACGCAATCATCAGTGTTGGCTATCGTGTCAATAGTCAGAAAGCTACTCGTTTCCGTCAATGGGCAACCCGCGTACTGAATGAGTTTATTCGCAAAGGCTTTGTGCTCGACGATGATCGTCTGAAACAGGGCAATGCGGTGTTTGGACGCGACTATTTCCGTGAACTTCTTG
>CAMWLY010000025.1 GCA_947175145.1 uncultured Muribaculaceae bacterium
AGAAGCATGTGACCAAGCCCGAGGCAGGACACTTCAAGAAAGCAGTCGTAGCTCCCCAAAGACACTTGGCCGAGTTCAAGACGTTTGAGACGATGCCCGAATTGGGTCAGACTCTGACCGTGGACCTTTTCCAGGAAGGTGGATTTGTCGATGTAGTCGGCACATCTAAGGGTAAAGGCTTCCAGGGCGTTGTGAAGCGTCACGGCTTCGGTGGTGTGGGCCAGTCTACACATGGTCAGCACAACCGCCTTCGTGCACCCGGTTCAATCGGTGCCTGCTCATATCCCGCAAAAGTATTCAAAGGCCTTCGCATGGCCGGCCAGATGGGCAATGAGCGTGTCACCGTCCAGAATCTCCAGGTGATCAAAGTGCTCCCCGAGCACAATCTGTTAATGATTAAAGGTTCCGTGCCCGGACCCAAAGGTTCAATTGTAATTGTCGAGAAGTAATGGAAGTAGCAGTATTCAACATCAAGGGTGAGGACACCGGACGCAAGGTAGTTCTCAATGACGAGGTATTTGCCCGCGATTTGGCTGAGGGTAATGCAGAACACACTCTCTATCTCGACATCAAACAGTTCCTCGGCAATCAGCGTCAGGGTACTCACAAGAGTAAAGAGCGCAGCGAGGTATCTTACTCAACTCGCAAGATCGGACGCCAGAAGGGCGGCGGCGGTGCTCGCCGCGGTGACCTGAATTCACCCCTGCTCTATCATGGTGGTCGCGTGTTCGGTCCCCGTCCCCGCGATTATCGTTCGAAACTCAATAAGAAGATGAAAGCTCTGGCTCGTAAAATCGCGCTCACTTCTCGCGTAAACGATCAGAAACTTTTCGTGATTGAGAACTTCACTTTCGAAGCACCCCGCACCAAATCTTGGATGGAACTCGCCAAGAACTTCAAACTTGAAGACAAGAAGGCTCTGCTCGTATTCGCAAACCAGGATCAGAATGTGCTCCTCTCAGTGCGCAATGTGCCCAACGCTATGCTCGCACAGGCCAAGGATCTCAACGCATACACTATCCTCAACAGCGATGCAGTGCTTCTGACTGAAGACAGTGTGGCAATCATTAACGATTACAAATAAGGAGATACAAAATGGATTTCAAAATTAAACCGCTGGTAACCGAGAAGGCTACGGCATACAGCGAAAAGCATAATTGCTACACCTTCGCAGTATCTCCCGATGCCAACAAGTTCCAGATTAAGGACATCGTCGAAAAGCTCTACAATGTCCGCGTAGAGAAAGTGAACATCGCAAACTACGCCGGTAAGCGCACGCAGCGCTATACCAAGGGCGGTCTGATCCGCGGTCGTCGCGACGCCTTCAAGAAGGCTTACGTGATCGTAGCCGAGGGACAGAAGATTGACTACTACAGCAACATCTAAAAGAAATGGCAGTAAGAAAATTCAAGCCCACAACTCCCGGGCAAAGACACAAGGTTATTGGTGTGTTCAAAGGACAAATCACTGCTACCACACCAGAAAAGTCTCTTACGGTCGGCAAGCGCTCGACCGGCGGCCGCAACTCATCGGGTCACCTTTCGACTCGCTATCGCGGCGGTGGCCACAAGAGAAAATTGCGTCTGATCGATTTCAAGAGACAAAACGACAATGTACCCGCAACCGTTAAGAGCATCGAGTATGATCCTAACCGTTCGGCACGCATCGCACTTCTCTACTACGCCGATGGCCAGAAAGCCTATATGATCGCCCCCAACGGCCTTGAAGTAGGTCAGGTGGTAGTCAGCGGCGCAGACGTGGCACCCGAGGTAGGTAACTGCCTTCCTCTGGCCAAGATTCCCGTAGGTACACTCATTCACTGTATCGAGCTTCGTCCCGGTCAGGGTGCCAATATGGCCCGCTCTGCCGGCACATTCGCACAGCTCACCTCGAGAGAGGGTGACTACGCGATCATCAAATTACCTTCCGGTGAAACCCGCAAGGTGCTTCTCACTTGCCGCGCTACTATCGGCGTAGTGGGTAACTCCGACCATGCTCTCGAACGCAGCGGTAAAGCTGGCCGCAGCCGCTGGCTCGGCCGTCGCCCCCACAACCGAGGCGTGGTAATGAACCCTGTGGACCACCCCATGGGTGGTGGTGAAGGCCGCCAGTCAGGTGGTCACCCGCGTTCGCGTACAGGCCTCTATGCTAAGGGTCTCAAGACACGTTCGCCCAAGAAGCACTCTTCGAAGTATATCATTGAAAGAAGGAAAAAATAATTTGATTAATTCAAGACAATATGAGTCGTTCGCTTAAAAAAGGACCCTTTATCTCCGTCAAGCTCGAAAAGAAAGTAGCTGCCATGGACGAAAGCGGAAAGAAAAGCGTGATCAAAACATGGAGCCGCGCTTCCATGATCTCGCCCGATTTCGTGGGACACACTTTCGCCGTACACAACGGCAATAAGTTTATCCCCGTCTATGTGACTGAAAACATGGTCGGCCACAAACTCGGAGAGTTCGCCCCCACCCGCACATTCCGCGGTCACGGCGGCAACAAGAAAAAATAAAGGTCCCGTCACCACATTCACGATAAAATAACTACAACATACAATGAGTGTAAGAAAAAGACAATCGGCCGAAGCACTGAAGGCTGCAAGGAAGAGCGAGTATGGCGCTCGCCTTCGCAATGTGCCCTCATCGCCCCGCAAAATGCGGCTCGTGGTCGACATGATCCGCGGAGCCGAAGCGTTCAAGGCCCTCGGTATACTCAAATTCTCCAATAAGGAGGCTTCACGTAAGGTAGAGAAACTGCTCCGCTCAGCTATCGCTAACTGGGAACAGAAAAATGAACGCAAGGCAGAAGCCGGTGAACTATATGTAAAGACAGTGTTTGTTGACGCTGCGCCCATGCTCAAACGCATGCGCCCCGCTCCCCAGGGCCGCGGCTACAGAATCCGCAAACGCTCCAATCATGTGACTCTTTACGTAGATACCATTAATAAATCCAACGACTAAGCAAGATGGGACAGAAAGTTAATCCGATTAGCAACCGCCTCGGTGTGATCCGCGGCTGGGATTCTAACTGGTACGGCGGCAAGAAATATGGAGAAACACTCCTCGAAGACTCCAAAATCCGCAAGTATCTCCAGACTCGTCTTGCCAAGGCAAGTGTGTCGCGCATTATCATCGAACGCACTCTTAAGATGGCTACCGTAACCATCGCTACCGCACGCCCCGGTATGATCATCGGTAAAGGCGGTAAAGATGTCGACGCCCTCAAAGAGGAGCTCAAGAAGGTAACCGACAAGGAAGTGCAGATCAACATCCACGAGATTCGCCGTCCGGAACTCGACGCTGAAATCGTAGCGACCAACATCGCTCGTCAGATCGAAAACAAGGTGGCCTATCGTCGCGCTGTGAAAATGGCTATCGCCAGCACAATGCGCATGGGTGCCGAGGGTATCAAGGTGCAGGTATCAGGCCGTCTTAACGGTGCTGAAATCGCCCGCTCCGAGATGTTCAAGGAAGGCCGCACTCCTCTGCATACTCTCCGCGCAGATATCGACTATGCCCTCGTGGAAGCTCACACTAAAGTAGGTGTGCTCGGTATCAAGGTTTGGATCTGCCGTGGCGAGGTTTATGGCAAAAAAGAACTGACTCCCACCTATGTGGCCGGTCAGAAAGAGCCCGGAGGTCGCCCCCGCGACGAGCGCCGTCGCGGCGGTTTCCGCAACAAGAAGAATAACAACCGTTAAAACTTGCTGAATCAACATGTTACAACCTAAGAAAACAAGATATCGCCGCTCACAAAAGGGCCGCATGAAAGGTGAGGCTCAGAGAGGCAACCAGCTGGCTTTCGGTTCGTTCGGTATCAAGACCCTCGACTCAAAGTGGATCACAGGACGCCAGATCGAGGCAGCACGTATCGCAGTAACACGCTACATGCAGCGTCAAGGTCAAATCTGGATCCGCATCTTCCCCGATAAGCCTATCACCAAGAAACCCGCTGAGGTGCGAATGGGTAAAGGTAAAGGTAACCCCGAAGGATTCGTGGCTCCCGTTACTCCCGGACGTATCCTGATCGAGGTCGAAGGTGTGCCTTATGATGTGGCAAAAGAGGCTCTCCGCCTCGCTGCTCAGAAACTCCCCGTGCTCACAAAATTTGTGGTGCGCAGAGACTATGACCCCAAACAGAATGTGTGATAAATTATAGTTTCACACCAATCCGACAAGTGATATATAGCTTTTTTCTATAATACGACACAATAAAAAGGGAATATTTCGGTTGTACATTCGGAGAGACGATGTTTAATCGCCTCTCCGGGTGGGCCGGAATGGGCCCTATTCTGCGTATGCGTATATAGAAAAGACTTATAGAGCATAACTTAATAAATAATGAAAAAGGAAGAAATCAAGGAATTAAGCATTCAGGAGCTGCAAGCCCGCATAGAGGCTGCAGAGAAGGCTTATCGCGAATTGAAAGTAGCGCACGCGATATCTCCCTCGGACAATCCTGCCAAGATCACTAAAGATCGCCGTGAGATAGCCCGTCTGAAGACAGTGTTGCGCCAAAAGGAAATAGCCGCCGCAGCGGAGGCCGCTTCCAAGTAATTACCCCTTCAAACCAATCTTAGGAAATGGAAGAGATCAAAAGACATCTGAGAAAAGAGAGAATCGGGGTCGTTTCGAGCAACAAGTGCGACAAGACCATCACGGTCGAGATCAAATGGAAAGAGAAACACCCGATCTACGGCAAATTCGTCAACAAAACTAAGAAGTACCACGCACACGACGAAAACAACGAGTGCTCAATCGGCGATACAGTTCGCCTTATGGAAACCCGCCCCTTGAGTAAAACCAAGAGATGGAGACTCGTGGAGATCATCGAAAAAGTTAAGTAAACATGATACAGACAGAATCCCGTTTGACAGTAGCCGACAACTCTGGAGCAAAGGAAGTCCTCTGCATCCATGTGCTTGGCGGTACCGGCCGTCGTTATGCCGGTGTAGGTGATATCATCGTAGTGACAGTGAAGAGCACAATACCCTCGAGCGATGTCAAGAAAGGCACCGTTTCTAAAGCGATGGTAGTGCGCACTAAAAAAGAGATCCGCCGTCCCGATGGCAGCTATATTCGCTTCGACGACAACGCATGCGTGCTGCTTAACAACGCCGGTGAGATCCGCGGCACCCGTATCTTCGGTCCCGTGGCTCGCGAACTTCGCGCCGCTAACATGAAGATTGTGTCGCTAGCACCCGAGGTGCTCTGACACTTTATTCATTCACAACTTCTTAGAAAATCAGAAAAATGGCAAAATTGCATATAAAGAAGGGTGACACTGTCTATGTCAATGCCGGTGACGACAAGGGCAAGACAGGACGCGTGCTCGAAGTGCAGGTTAAAAAGAACCGCGCTATCGTAGAGGGCGTCAACATCGTCTCCAAAAGCACAAAGCCGACTGCCAAATACCCCCAGGGAGGAATCGTAAAGATTGAGGCACCGGTGCATATTTCTAACCTTAATGTGGTAGACCCCAAATCAGGAAAACCCACACGTATCGGCCGCCGTCTCAACGATAACGGCAAGCTGGTGCGCTATGCTAAAAAATCAGGAGAGGAGATCAAATAATGGCAGAGACTACACTTTCAAAGGACTATAAATCACGTATAGTCCCCGAACTCACCGAAGAGTTCAAGTACACAACTCCCATGCAGGTCCCCCGCCTGGAGAAAATCGTGATCAATCAGGGACTGGGTGCCGCTACTCAGGATAAAAAAATCATCGAGACAGCACTCAATGAGCTCACTGCCATCACAGGTCAGAAAGCAGTGCCCACACTCTCAAAGAAGGATATCTCGAACTTCAAACTTCGTAAGAAAATGCCCATCGGTGCGATGGTAACTCTGCGTCGCGAGAAAATGTACGAGTTCCTGGAGCGTCTGGTGCGCGTGGCTCTGCCCCGTATCCGTGACTTCAAGGGAATTAATTCAAAACTCGATGGCCGTGGTAACTACACCCTCGGTATCACCGAACAAATTATCTTCCCCGAAATCAATATCGACAGCGTGCCCAAGCTCCAGGGTATGAATATCACATTCGTAACCTCGGCTAAAACCGATGAAGAGGGCTTCGCGCTGCTTAAGAAATTCGGTCTTCCCTTTAAACACGAAAATTAAGCATACTCACAGATATGGCAAAAGAATCAATGAAGGCCCGCGAGGTGAAGCGCCAGCGCCTGGTAGCTAAATACGCTGCCAAAAAGGCCGCTCTTAAGAAAGCAGCCTTGGCCGACGCCGATGGTAATATCGATTACGAGGCTCTCACCAAGCTCCAGAAGCTCCCTAAAAACGCCAGCCGCGTGCGTTTGCACAACCGCTGCGAGCTTACAGGCCGTCCCAAAGGATATATGCGCCAGTTCGGAATCTCAAGAATTCAGTTCCGCGAGATGGCTTCTGCCGGTCTTATCCCCGGTGTAAAGAAGGCAAGCTGGTAAGCATCTTTCCCATAAGACAAGAATCACAGAATGTTTTAAATATTGTTCAGTATATCTGAATCAATTTAATCAACTGCAAAATGACTGATCCAATAGCAGATTATCTGACGAGACTCAGGAACGCCATTATGGCCGGCCACCGTGTGGTCGAGATTCCCACCTCGAAAATGAAGAGAGAGATCACTAAGATCCTCTTCGACCAGGGCTACATTCTGAACTATAAGTTCGATGACACCAACGCTCCCAAGGGAGTAATCAAAGTCGCCCTCAAGTATGATCCGGCAAACAAGGTCTGCGCAATCAAGAACCTGCATCGCGTGTCGCGTCCGGGTCTGCGCCAGTACACCGGATACAAGGATATGCCCCGTGTGCTCAACGGCCTGGGTATAGCCATCATATCTACATCACAGGGTGTAATGACCAATAAGGAAGCCAAAGAGCGTAAGATCGGCGGCGAAGTATTGTGCTACGTATATTAATGAAGGAGGTATTATGTCAAGAATAGGTAAATCACCCATTGCGATACCTGCCGGAGTGACCGTACAGGTAAAGGACAATACAGTAACTGTAAAAGGTCCTAAGGGAGAACTCAGCCAGACTGTAAATCCCGACATTGATGTGAAAGTAGAAGATGGCCATGTAATTGTAACCCGTCCTGATGACGAACGCGAACATCGCGCCATGCACGGTCTCTATCGTGCGCTGATCCACAACATGGTTGTTGGTGTATCAGAAGGTTACAAGAAAGAGATGGAACTCGTAGGTGTAGGTTATCGCGCCACCTCTTCAGGTCAGGTGCTTGAGCTTGCTCTCGGATATTCTCACGCTATCTTCATCAAACTTCCCAAAGAAATCAAGGTTGAAGCCAAGACAGAGCGTAATAAAAACCCGCTCATAATCCTGGAGAGTGCTGACAAGCAGCTTCTCGGCCAGGTGTGCGCAAAGATTCGCTCACTTCGTAAGCCTGAACCTTACAAGGGTAAAGGTATCAAGTTTGTAGGCGAAATTATCCGCCGCAAGTCTGGTAAGTCGGCTAACGCCAAATAAAAACTGAAGGAATATGGTATCCAAGATAGCAAGAAGAAATAAGATCAAAACCCGTATCCGCGGGAAAATAAGCGGCACTGCCCAGCGTCCTCGCATGAGTGTGTTCCGCTCAAATAAGGCGATCTATGTGCAGGTTATCGATGACCTGAACGGTTGCACTCTGGTTAGCGCTTCATCTAAGGGTATGGCTGAAGGCACCAAGACCGATATCGCCGCTAAAGTAGGCGAAGAGATCGCAAAGAAGGCTGCCGAAAACGGTATCACCGAAGTAGTATTCGACCGTAACGGTTACCTCTATCACGGAAGAGTTAAATCACTGGCTGAAGCAGCACGCAAGGCTGGCCTTAAATTTTAACAGGAATCATGGCAAAGAACAATAAGGTAAAAAACACCAACGATCTTGATCTCAAAGATCGCCTTGTGGCCATCAACCGCGTAACTAAGGTCACCAAGGGTGGTCGCGCATTCAGCTTCGCGGCTATCGTAGTTGTCGGCGACGGCAATGGCGTAATCGGCTGGGGCCTTGGTAAAGCCAATGAAGTTACAGCAGCTATCGCCAAGGGAGTAGAAACCGCCAAGAAGAACCTCATCAAGGTTCCTCTGCATAATGGTACTATCCCTCACGAGGTTGCTGCAAAATTCGGTGGCTCTCGCATCTTCCTCAAACCCGCTTCCGAAGGTACCGGTGCCAAAGCCGGTGGCGCTATGCGCGCAGTGCTCGAGAGCGTCGGTATAAAGGACGTGCTCGCTAAATCCAAGGGATCTTCCAACCCCCACAACCTCGTGAAGGCTACTATCGCAGCCCTCGACGAGCTCCGCAGCCCGGCTCAGGTGGCTCAGGCTCGCGGCATAAGTGTGGAAAAAGTGTTTAACGGTAAATAATCCGCAAGAATGGCAAAGATCAAAATCACTCAGACCAAGAGCCGTATCAACGCACCCAAGGTTCAGAAACTGACCCTCGATGCGCTCGGCCTCCACAAGATGAACCATTCTGTGGTGAAGGAAGATACTCCCGACATCATCGGTATGGTCAAGAGAGTTCATCATTTGGTAACGGTGGAAAAACTCTAATCCAAGACTTCAACAATGGAATTACATAACATACAGCCTGCTGTAGGCAGCAATAAGAAGAGTAAGCGAATTGGCCGCGGCACCGGTTCCGGTTATGGCGGCACCTCTACACGCGGTCACAAAGGCGCTAAATCACGTTCGGGCTACAAACATAAGATCGGCTTCGAAGGTGGTCAGATGCCTCTGCAGCGTCGTGTGCCCAAGTTCGGCTTCAACAATATAAATCGTGTAGAGTATAAGGCTATCAACCTTGACGCTCTCGAGGCTCTCGCAGCCGCCGGAGCAAAAGAGGTTACTATCGAAACTCTGCGCGAGGCCGGACTCGTCTCGAAGAAAGCTCTGGTGAAAATCCTCGGTAACGGCACTCTGAGCCGCGCCATCAAGGTTGAAGCCAATGCATTCTCCAAGACTGCCGAAGCTGCAATCACTGCAGCCGGTGGCACCGTAGTAAAAAAATAACCTGACACACAATGGGATTTACTAAAACAATAAAAAATATCTGGAGCGTAGAAGATCTTCGCAAGCGTATAGGTATCACCCTGCTGCTTGTGATCATCTACCGCTTCGGGTGTTATGTGGTCTTGCCGGGTATTAACCCCGACGAACTCCTGGCACTGAAGAATTTCACTGCCGACGGACTGATGCAGCTGCTCGATATGTTCTCGGGTGGCGCCTTCTCCCAGGCCTCTATCTTCGCCCTCGGTATCATGCCATATATCACTGCATCAATCGTGATTCAGCTGCTCGGCATGGTGCTCCCCGCATTCCAGAAAATGCAGCGTGAGGGTGAAAGCGGCAGGATGAAGCTTAATCAGTATACCCGTTACCTGACAGTGGCTATCCTAGTGCTGCAGGGACCGGCTTATCTGATGAATCTCAAATATCAGGTTCAGGCAGCCGGTGGCCACGTAGATTTAGGATTCTGGACCATTGCGTTTATGACGATCGTATTGGCAGCCGGTTCCATGTTTATCATGTGGCTCGGCGAGCGTATAGACCAAAAGGGTGTGGGTAATGGTATTTCCTTCATCATCTTAATCGGTATTATAGCTCGTCTGCCCGAAGCATTCGTGCAGGAATTCACCGGACGTCTCATGAATTCACAGGGCGGAGGCCTCGTGCTCTTCCTTGTGGAAATCGTGATACTTCTCGCCGTGATTGCCGGTGCGGTGCTTCTTGTGCAGGGAACCCGCAATGTGCCCGTGCAATATGCTAAGAAGGTTGTTGGCAATAAGCAATATGGTGGCGCCCGCCAGTTCATTCCCCTTAAGGTGAACGCAGCCGGTGTAATGCCTATCATCTTTGCTCAGGCTATCATGTTTATTCCTGTGACACTCGCAGGTTTCAGCACTCAGCAGTCAGGCTTCGTAGGAGCGATGACAGATATGTATGGCTTCTGGTACAATTTCGTGTACTTCATCATGATTGTAGCCTTCACATATTTCTACACCGCGATTACCGTGCGCCCGGCTCAGATGGCCGAAGATATGAAGCGCAACAATGGCTTTATACCCGGTATCAAACCCGGTAAGCCGACCGTGGATTATCTGGATTCAATTATGTCGCGCATCACACTGCCCGGCTCCATCTTCCTCGGCATCGTGGCTATAATGCCTGCGATCGCTCATATTTGCGGTCTCAATCGCAGCTTCGCATCTTTCTTCGGCGGCACTTCGCTGCTGATTCTCGTGGGTGTGATACTGGATACACTTCGCATTATTGAAGGACATCTTATCATGCACAAATATGACGGTCTGATGAAGCATGGCCGAATCAAAGGCCGCGCTTCAGGAAACAGCGCTTTCTAATCAGATCTGAATTAATTTGACTAATGATTTATATCAAGACACCTGAGGAAATAGAACTGTCGCGCGAGGCTTGCCGCCTGGTAAGCCTTACGCTTGCAGAAGTAGCCAAGTGGGTAAAACCGGGCGAAACAACACTCAGGCTCGATACCATAGCAAGAGAGTTTATCCTCGACAACGGGGGTAAACCCGCTTGCCTCGGGTATCACGGATTCCCCGGAACTCTCTGTATCGAAGTCAATGAAACTGTGGTGCACGGGTTCCCAAGCTCATATACGCTCCGCGAGGGTGATATAGTCGGTACCGACTGTGTGGCCGAGCTCAACGGGTTTAATGGTGATATGTGCTATACGTTTGCCGTAGGTGATATTGATCCCAAAATCGAGCAGCTTCTTGCTGTGACCAAGGAGTCTCTTTATAAGGGTATTCACGCAGCCAAGGGTGGCAAGCGAGTAGGAGATATATCAAATGCAGTGCAGACATATTGCGAGCGACACGGATACAGTGTGGTGCGCGAAATGTGCGGACACGGCATCGGCAAAAGTATGCATGAAGATCCCGAAGTGCCGAATTACGGTCGTCGCGGTATAGGCCCGGTCTTGAAGCCCGGTATGCTTATCTGCATCGAACCCATGATTAACCTCGGCTCGAAAAATATTGTAATCGAACGCGATGGTTGGACATGTCGCACCCGCGACAGAAAACCCTCCGCGCACTTCGAGCATACAATACTTATCACCCCCGAAGAACCGGAAGTGCTTACAAGTTTCGAACCCATAGAGCAGGAAATTTTGGCTTGTGGCGGGAAAATTTACGGTCGTGCTCCCCGGGAGATAGCGGAATAGTCACGATGATATAAAGAATAATCAGACAGGAGAAAACAGCATAAGATGGCAAAGCAAAACGCGATAGAGATCGATGGCGTGATACTTGAAGCATTGTCAAATGCGATGTTCAAGGTCGAACTCGAGAATGGACATGTGATTACAGCTCATATCTCGGGTAAGATGCGCATGCATTACATCAAAATTCTGCCCGGCGATAAGGTTAAGGTAGAAATGAGCCCTTATGACCTTACCAAAGGAAGGATATCATTCAGATACAAATAAAAGCAGACACCCTATATGAAAGTCAGAGCATCAGTAAAGAAGCGCACTGCAGACAGCAAGATTGTGCGCCGCAAAGGAAGACTTTACGTAATCAACAAGAAAAACCCGAAATTTAAACAGCGCCAGGGTTAAAAGAAATCAGGCATGAACAGTGAGGAGGGTTAGGATATACCGAAGCCTGAAAATTGTAAAAATCGCCTGAAATTATTACCTTTGCAAAAAATTTACAACCACTCAATATGGCAGTAAGAATAGTCGGCGTAGATTTGCCGCAGAATAAGCGAGGCGAGATCGCCTTGACATACATTTTTGGCATTGGTCGCAGTGCGGCCAAGACCATCCTTGAGAAAGCCGGAGTTGACGTAGATCTCAAGGTAAAAGACTGGACAGATGCACAGGCTGCTGCCGTGCGTGAGGTTATCCAGCGCGACTACAAAGTGGAGGGTGACCTTCGCACAGAAATTCAGCTCAATATCAAGCGTCTGATGGATATCGGCTGCTATCGCGGCATCCGTCATCGTCTTGGTTTACCTGTGCGCGGTCAGAGCACAAAGAATAATGCCCGTACCCGCAAAGGCCGCAAGAAAACAGTCGCTAACAAGAAGAAAGCTACTAAATAATCAAATAAGAAATGGCAAAGAAGACAGTCGCAGCAAAAAAGAGGAATGTCAAAGTTGGTGCTACAGGCCAGCTTCATGTGCATAGCTCTTTCAACAACATTATTGTGTGTCTTGCCAATGACGAGGGTCAGGTTATCAGCTGGTCATCGGCAGGCAAGATGGGCTTCAGAGGTTCCAAGAAGAACACTCCCTATGCTGCCCAGATGGCAGCGCAGGACTGCGCCAAGGTCGCCCATGACCTGGGTCTCCGCAAAGTTAAAGCGTATGTAAAGGGACCGGGTAATGGCCGCGAGGCAGCTATCCGTTTCGTTCACCAGAGCGGTATTGAAGTTACCGAAATCATCGACGTAACTCCGCTTCCGCACAATGGTTGCCGTCCTCCCAAGAGAAGAAGAGTCTGATTATATTATATTGGACAAAACTCTAAAAAGACAACTGGAAAATCTGTAACAAAGTCCGGCCAGAGTTGCCCTGAATGCGAAAGACTGTCTGCTACACTTCCTTTCGACAGTCGCGGCTGCGCTAAGGGGCCCGCTCATCGGATGAGCTAAAAAGAAAATTATAATGGCAAGATACACAGGACCCAAAACAAAAATCGCACGTAAGTTCGGCGAGGCTATCTTCGGCGAAGATAAGGTTTTTGCCAAGCGCAATTACCCCCCGGGCCAGCACGGTCAGAACCGCCGCAGAAAAGTATCCGAGTATGGCACTCAGCTCAAAGAGAAGCAGAAAGTGAAATATATGTACGGAGTGCTCGAACGCCAGTTCCGCAATCTCTTTGAGAAAGCAGAGCGCACCAAAGGTGTAACCGGTGAGGTGCTTATCCAGCTTCTCGAGAGCCGTCTCGACAATGTAGTATATCGTCTCGGTCTCGCTCCGACACGTGCCGCAGCACGCCAGCTCGTGCTCCACAAACATATCAATGTCAATGGTCAAAACGTGAACATACCTTCGTATCGCGTATTGCCCGGCGATGTAGTTACTGTCCGCGAAAAATCGAAATCTCTCGAAGTTATTGCAGACTGCGTGGCAGGCTTCAACCACAGCAAATATCCCTGGATTGAGTGGGACGCCTCTATAATGGGAGGTAAATTCCTGCATCTTCCCCAGCGCGAGGATATCCCCGAGAAGATCGAGGAGCAGCTGATCGTTGAGCTCTATTCTAAATAATAAAGACTGAGAAACCATGCCCATTCTAGCATTTCAGAAACCTGATAAGGTAATCATGCTCGAGGAGAACAATTCGTTCGGAAAGTTCGAGTTTCGTCCTCTTGAGCCCGGATACGGTCAGACAATCGGCAATGCGCTGCGTCGCATACTTTTGTCTTCGCTCGGTGGCTATGCCATCAACTCGATCCGCATAAGCGGTGTCGCTCATGAGCTCGACACAATCCCGGGTGTTAAAGAAGATGTGACCAACATCATTCTTAACCTCAAGCAGATTAGATTCAAGCAGGTGACCGAAGACCATGTCGCCGAGACTCAGAAGGTTAAGGTAGAAGGTGTAGAGGAATTTACGGCAGGTGACTTAGGAAAGGTTCTATCCGGATTCGAGGTGCTGAATCCCGAATTGGTGATATGTCACATGGATTCATCTGCAGCCTTTGAGATGGAATTCTCCATCAATAAGGGTCGCGGTTGGGTTCCCGCTGACGAGAACCGCGAACTTCTGGCCGGTGCGCCCGCTGATACAATCGCTATCGACTCGATATATACTCCCATCAAAAATGTGAAGTATGCAGTCGAAAACTATCGTGTAGAGCAGAAGACCGACTATGAAAAACTCGTGATAGAGGTCACCACCGATGGTTCGATTCAGCCTAAAGAGGCTCTTAAGGAAGCTGCCAATATCTTGATTCAGCATTTCATCATGTTCAGCGATGAGAAGATTTCTCTTGAAACTCCACAGGAGGATACTCCCGAAGAGTTCGATGAAGAGGTGCTCCACATGCGTCAGCTTCTCAAAAGCAAACTCGTGGATCTGGATCTTACCGTACGCGCACTCAACTGCCTCAAGAGCGCCGAAGTCGAAACCCTCGGCGAACTCGTGCAGTTCAATAAGAACGATCTGCTGAAATTCCGCAATTTCGGTAAGAAATCGCTCTCAGAGCTCGAGGAACTCCTTGAGAAATACAACCTTTCCTTCGGAATGGATATTTCGAAATATAAACTTGACAAAGACTAAATCGCACAATGAGACATAATAAGAAATTCAATCACCTCAGCCGCAAGAAGGGACACCGCGAGGCGCTTCTGGCCAACCTGACGAATTCTCTCATCGAGCATAAGAGAATCTTCACTACAGTGGCTAAGGCTAAGGCTCTCCGCAAATATGCTGAGCCCCTGATTACCCGCAGCAAAAAAGATGACACCCTCAATCGCCGTGTAGTTTTCAGCTACCTCCAGAATAAAGAGGCTGTCAAAGAGCTTTTCGGTGTAATTGCCGATAAGGTTTCAGAACGTCCCGGCGGATATCTGCGTATTCTCAAAACCGGCCATCGTCTCGGTGACAACGCTGAAATGGCTATGATTGAGTTCGTGGACTTCAACGAAGCTATGCTTGCCTCTACCGAGACTAAGAAGTCTACCCGCACTCGCCGTTCACGCTCGAAAAAGAGCACTGCCGCTGCAGAAACCAAAGCTGCCGAAACAACCGCAGCAGTTGAGGAGGCTCCCAAAGCTGAGTAATACAAGAAACCATATCACATCTATAGTGATTCAAAAAAGAGTGGTGCATTTCGCATCACTCTTTTTTTACCTCGTAATCATCTGCTTTATCTTAGTCAGATGCCTTACAATATCGGGGATACCAGACGAACTATCGACTCCAGCGAGCGTTGAATCCATGGGCGCGAGTGCCAGGTCTTATATGTGAGTTTAGTGCAGTGTTTAATGTCGTCAAAAAATATGTCGCGCATGCGGTGATTCGTCTCCCTGTCGTAAATAAATAGATTGGATTCGAAATTGTTTTCAAAGCTGCGGAAGTCGAAGTTCACGCTTCCGGCGCTCACCAGGTTGTCATCTATAATCATGGATTTAGCATGAAGCATGCCGGGGTTATACAGATAGACCTTGATGCCGGATTTAAGGCATTGGGTGATATAGGAGAATGAAGCATACCGAAGCATTCTTGAATCAGGTTTGCGAGGAATCATGATTCGCACATCAATCTTGGACAATGCTGCCGCCTCCAAGGCGTTTCTGAGCGCGTCTGTGGGCAAGAAATAGGGTGTCTGGATATAGATGCTTTTGGTGGCCGATGAAATGGCTTTGAGAAAGCATAATGCGATATTGTCATATTCTCCGGTCGGTCCGGATGTGACAAGTTGCATGCCGACATTATTGCTGATGCTTACGGCCGGAGTTTGAGGATACTCCATAAGTTCGTTCTGATTGCGGAAATTCCAGTCTACAACAAATGAAAATATCAGTGATTCCACAATATCCCCCTGCACCCGGAAGTGTGTGTCGCGCCACCCGATGCCATGATATTCACCCTCACCCACATAGCGGTCAGCGATATTCATACCTCCGATGTAACCGGTTTTTTCATCTATGATTACCAGTTTGCGGTGGTTACGCCAGTTCACCCGATTGGCAAACTGAGGGAATGTCACCCTGAAAAACGGGTGAATTTTTACTCCGGCAGAGCGCATCTCCTTAAAAAAACTGTTGCTCACAGAGAAGCTCCCCACATGATCATATATTACTCTAACATCTACGCCCTGTGAGGCCTTGAGTTTGAGGATTTCAGAAATCTCGCGGCCGATGGTATCGTTGAGAAAGATGTAATATTGCAGGTATATAGACCGCTGAGCGTGTCTAAGATCTTCCTTAAGGGCTTCGAATTTCTGGTGGCCGGTGGTGAATATATCAAGTTTATTATTGATAGTGTAAAATGAAGAGGCGATATTGCGCGCTAATTTTACAAGATTACGCTCCGAGTCTGTAAGCGGTTGGTTGTCGAGTTTCACATGACGCGGCGCCATGGTGGTTATGATTTTTCGCTTATTCAGCCTTGAAATCATGTGCTGACCTCTCAGACTTCTGCCGAAGAAGAGGTAAAAGATTAAACCTGCTACAGGAAGAAATATAAGTGCAAGAACCCATGCCAGAGAGCGCACGGGATTGCGGTTCTCCTTGAGAATGACTATGACACATGTTATGATGGTTACTGAATAAATAATCTGCCATGTCAGATTAAACCACCAGTTTAGACTGTTCATCTCAGGTAGTGATTACTTGTGGGTTTGTTTGAGATATTCCGTAGCGGCAAGTTCAAGTTCATCGTACCAATCCTGACCGAATTTTTTAATAAGTGGAGCTTTAAGAAATTGATACGCACGTATTCCAAGTTTTCTTCCCAGCGTTTCGGCCGGGCGGCAGATCTTCCATCGGTGCAGATTTACTGCGGTAAAGTCGGGATACTCCTTAAGCCGCACGGGATACAAACGGCATGAAATAGGTTTTACATCAGCGATTTTTCCCTCGCGATGCGCTTTCTCGAGAGCGCACAGGCATTTCCCTCCCGGAGCATAGCAGGTAAATGCGCAATCACGCCCATCGATTATGGTGGTCACCTCATCGCCATCTTCATCTATATAGCTTACGCCTCTCTCTTTGACCGCTTCTATGGCAGCAGGAAGCATCTCCGGAATCACTTCGGGTAATACCTTTTCGATTTCCAAAGCTTCCCCCGGATTCAGCGGAGCACCGGCGTCACCCTCGATACAGCATGCCCCGAGGCAGGCATCAAGATCGCATACAAAGTATCGCTCTATCAAATCAAGCGACACAAGTGTATCTTTTATCTGAAGCATATATATTTCTTTATCTTTCAAAACTATAATCAGCGAATTATTTGTGTATGGTTTACCAATCGGTCGGCTCTCGAACCCGGAGCGCGAAGGTAAACATCTACAGCATATTCATTATCGGTTTCATAGAAATTACCCTCGATTGAATCACCCTTTGGTGATTCACCGCTGCCCACGGGGCGACTTATATAGCGGTAATTATATGCACCCTGTTTCAGAGGTATTTCCGCCGTGTAGGCTCTCTTTTCACAATCATAAACCATGCGGTTGGCAACGCTGTATGCATCGTGGGTAAATTCCCCGTCGACATATACCTCCTGATCGGGAAGAGGGTCTGAATAAAGAGTGAAATGCACGGTTATATAATCAGCTGCTATATCGGAATCAGTGGCATTGTAGGCCTTTACAATATAGCGCCCGTGCTGGGTGCTGTCATAGCTGTATTGGCTGTTTGAGCGAGGGTAATCCGGTTTGAGCCACACATGATAATTACTCCCCTTAAAGGCTAAAGAGTCTACATGCATGCCGGGGAAATTGTTGCTGGTAGATTCAAATCGGCGATATTCATTACCGGCGGGAAATATTAAATCCCTATTGTGGTCGTATATCACCGAATTGCCGTCAACTCGCAGCGGTGTCCTGAGATTGCGCGCTGAAGATTCGGAATTATTCTGCATTATGGTAACCACTAAATCCTGATAAGGATTTATTCTGCCGAGACCATCGGTATTGATAGCCAGTGCAATCTGCTGCCACTCGGTATTGTGCCCCATATCAGTGCGTGATGAAACTCCCGATTGAACGGAAGCTCTGTTTTCCGAAACTTGAAATCTTGCCTGCAGAAGCGTAACATCAGGGTCATCAGGGTTATATACCTGTAGCAGATAATTACCCGAATGAATTACCTGCATATCATCATTAGGAAATTCAATCCGGTAGTTTACATAGTGCACGATTGTGGCGGTAGAGTATGCGAAATCCTCAATGCGCCCAAAATTAAATCCGGACACATATTCCGATTCGATAAGCCGTGAAGGTCGCCAATCGGCATTGCAGTGCATCAGTCGGTATTCAAGATAAGAATTATCTTCTCCGATTTCATCAAAGCTAATCACAATCCGGTCATCAGTACCGAGACGAATCACCGGATCAGTCATAAAATCATCGGCAGATGAAACCTTGAGAGACTTGAAATTCGAAGAGAATATGCGTGTAGAAGTATCATCGGCAAAAACCGAGGGTGTTCCGAATCCGGCCAATATTAGTGCCAATACAATCAGGATTACCATATAATCGGGGATTTACCGTGAGAAATCAGATAATCGTTAGCCTTCGAGAAATGATGATTACCGAAGAAACCGCGATGAGCCGAAAGAGGGGAGGGGTGCGGAGACTCGAGTACAAGATGCTTTGACCGGTCAATAAACGCCCCCTTGCGTATAGCATCAGATCCCCAGAGTATAAAGACCAGATGTTCGCGCTGTGTGGCAAGCGCTCTCACAGAAGCATCTGTAAACTTCTCCCACCCTTGGCCGGCATGCGAACGAGGCTTATGAGCCTCCACCGTAAGGGTGGCATTGAGAAGAAGCACACCCTGCGAAGCCCATCGGCTCAAATCTCCATTGGCAGACATCGGGGCGCCGGTATCATCTGATACCTCGCGAAATATATTGCGCAGAGATGGAGGAAGAGCAATCCCGGGATTGACCGAAAAGGCGAGTCCGTTAGCTTGCCCCGGGCCATGATAAGGATCCTGGCCGATTATAATTACTTTTGTGTCAAAAAATGGAGAAGCATCATAGGCCGCAAAAATTTTAGCAGGAGGTGGAAAAACTCCCGTCGGGCATTTGCGGTAAGCCTCTCGGACCATACCGGTCAATTGCTGAAAATATGGTTGATCGAATTCTCCGGCAAGCGCATTTTTCCAGCCCGGTTCTATTCTAACCATTTGATAATTTTTTTCGTAAAATTACAATAAAAATCGGAAAAAGCATTACCTTTGTAGTTGAATCGCAGCTTGTGGCTTCTGTCTTGCGATGCCCTGACCAAAGGTTCCAAGACGAGAAAATTGCGGTCAGCAGCGATAAGTTCCCATAGTTCAATGGATAGAATATCGGATTCCGGTTCCGACGATTGGGGTTCGACTCCCCATGGGAACACTAAATCAGAATTCCAAGTCATTAGATTTTAATGATTTGGAATTATTTTTTATCTCGGTATCATCATTTGTAACAAAAAAAGACCTGTATTCATAAAATATGAAGCCACCCTCTGCAAATAGGGTGGCTTCTCGGTGTCTGAATTTTAGAAATTCTATCTTTCAACGGTTATTTGCGGGCGAGAATCAGGGCCGAGTAGGGCGCAACTGTCATTTTGCCACCCTTGCTTGTGCCAAGTCCCTCGGGATTAATCTTGCCGTCGTCGGCTACCACAATCCAATTATCTTTCTTGATGTTAACTGTGCGTGCCTCCGAAGCTCCGTTAAACACCACTTTAATCTCTTTCCACTCATCGCCGTTGGCATTGTCGGTAAGCGAATAACTGATTAAGTTGGGAGTCTTTGAGGAATCTATCTTGTCGAACTTAAGATGGTGGGCTATGTCTGCGGCATTATTCATGCGGAAAGCGGGGTGCGCTTTGCGAAGAGCCACCAAACCTTTATAGTAGTCGAACTGGTCGGCATATCGAGCCTTGTTGCTCCAGTCTATAGCATTGATAGAATCAGGGCTTTTGTATGAATTGTGCACACCCTGTTTGTCGCGGAATACCTCTTCACCGGCAAACATAAATGGTGTGCCTTGAGAAGTAAACACTATAGTCTGAGCAAGTTTAGCCGCAGCAAGCATATTCTCCTCAGGTTCGCCGGCCATCGATTTGCGCAATTTGTCAGTGAGTGACAGGTCATCATGACACGACACATAGTTTACAATCATCTCAGGTGATGAGGCATATGGGAATTTGGAGTTGTTTCCCTTCTTGAAATCTACCTGAGGGTGGGGTGTAGCAGCCACAATACCTATCTTTACAGTCTCCTCGTTGCCCGGTTTGCCGGTAGCGAATCCGCGATCCTCGGCTGCGCTGAAGTGACCTTTGACAGCATCGCGGAGATCATCGGAAAATACTGCGATATTCTCCATCTTGGCTACATTCTCCTTAAGCGCTCGATGCTCAGGTTGCAGCGGAGAGTCAGAAGCGGTCCAGCCTTCGCCATATACAAATATTGAGGGATTCTGCTCCTTGAGAGCTTTGGCGACTTCATTCATAGTGTCTATATCATGAATAGCCATCAGGTCAAAGCGGAATCCGTCAACATGATATTCACCAGCCCAGTACTTCACGGAGTTTACGATATAATCGCGCATTTGTGCCAGGTCTGATGCTGTTTCATTTCCGCAGCCGGAAGCATCTGAATAGCTACCGTCATTCCAGTGGCGATGATAATACCCGGGAGCTGTCAATTCGAAGTTGGAACCATCATTTTCCGCTGTGTGATTATAGACTACATCCATCACCACACCGATGCCGGCATCATGAAGAGCCTTGATCATTTGCTTCATTTCGCGCACACGGGTAGCCGGATCACTCGGGTTGGTGGAGTAACTACCCTCGGGAGCGTTATAGTTCTGCGGATCGTAGCCCCAGTTATAGGTGTTTAACTGCAAGTTAGCTTCATCGACCGAATTATAATCGTAAGAAGGAAGAATATGCACGTGAGTGACACCCAACTCCTTGAGATGGTCTATGCCGGTGGCCAAGCCTTCGGGTGAGAGGGTTCCCGGCTCTGTAAGGGCCAGAAATTTACCCTTGTTGGCAATCCCGGAACTCGGGTGCATTGACATATCGCGATGATGCATTTCATAGAGAATCACATCATTAAAGCTTTTTACCTCCGGGCCTTTATCTTCACTCCAGCCTTCGGGGTTGGTTTTTGTCATATCGATGATAGCAGCGCGTTTGCCATTTACACCGACAGCTTTAGCCCATACGCCGGGTGTTTCGTTGAGCCATTTCCCATCAGATTTTACCTGAAAAGTATAAAATTTGCCAAAGAGCTGACCGGGCACAGAGGCTGTCCAGGTGCCGTTGTTGCTGTCAGGTGTCATCTCAATAGTGGAATAAGCCTTACCGGTGTGTCCGTTATCGTAAAGGTTAAGACGCACGGCCTCTGCTTTCGGACTCCACAATCTGAATCGTGTCATATCGTTATCCACACTCAGTTCAAGATCATCTCCCGAATAAGTAGGCCAATCGATAAAGCGGGCATCATACTCGCTGTTTGTGCGCGCATGCAGCGCAGCCGGGGCTAAAGCGGCGCCCATAATAATGGAAGCCATAATCAGTGCCTTTGTGTTTGAGTACATATATAGATTTTTAGGTAAATAGAATTTATATTTTGCGGAGCACACGAGCGATCAGGTCTCGCTCCTTGTCACCGAATCTGATGCGATAAGATTGTGAAGCCGGGTCAAACCGAACCACCTTGCCTCGTCCGAATGCACGATGCTCCACTTCTGTCCCGGCGGGCCATGGAGCGTTATCGCCCTCCATAAGTTCGGCATTGAGCAGATTGACCATATTGCGTGTGCCTTCAAAAAGGCTTGGGTCAGGATTCCCTTCGATAGTGAGCAGAACTTCCGGAATCTCGGATATAAAGCGCGATGGGTATTTCAGCGCGCCATTGTCATTCATATATCCTTCGGAATCCGATAGATAGAGCATTCTCTCGGCGCGGGTTACCGCCACATACATCAATCGGCGTTCCTCCTCCTCGCCATCCTGACGGCGTTCGCGAATCGATCTGTGATTCGGGAATACACCCTCGGTCAATCCTACCACAAATACAGTTGGGAATTCCAGACCTTTCGACTGATGAATAGTCATAAGCTTGACCTTCTCATTGTCTACATCTGCATCCGGATTTGTGTATAGTGCCACCTCCTGCAGGTAGGCGTAAAGCAGCCGGTCATCATCATCATCTTGTGATAACTCAAATTCGCGCATCGAATTTATCAGTTCGGCAATATTCTCAAGTCTATCCTCGCGTTCGTCCATACGGTAATGGTCGGCAAGTTTGCTTTCGTTGAGAATTTTGTCGGCAAGTTCCGACACAGGCATTTGTGCAGCCCATTCGCGCGCGTTGTCGATAAGCGCAATAAACGATCGCAGTGCCGGTTTGTTGAATCTGGGGCTATCCACACCGAGTCTGAGAGCCTGCATCAGCGAGATGCCATTGGCTTCAGCAGCAGCCCGCAGATGCTGCATGGAGGTTGCTCCAAACTTACGCGAAGGCATATTGATGACTCTTGTGAACGCCATGTCATCAGCCTCCGATGCTACCAGTCGAAGATAGCAGATAACATCCTTGATTTCCTTACGCTCAAAAAAGCGCACACCGCCCCACACACTGTAGGGAATTTTCATTCTCAGAAGTCGCTGCTCGATGCCGCGAGATAGAAAAGAACTGCGGTATAACACTGCGAACTCACGCGGAGATGCCCCCCCTTTTATTTCCTTTTGGATTGTCTCGGCCACAAAATCAGCTTCATCTCGTTCTGATTTTGCGTGATGATATACAGACCGGGTTTCGTTGAGGCGCAGAGTGTAGAGCTCTTTGGGCACACGATTTCGGTTATTGGCTATTATAGTGTTGGCAATCTCCAGTATATCGGGAGTAGAGCGATAATTCTGATTCAGAATTATATCGGTCGAGGCTTTGAAATTTACAAAAATTTTTGGATTTGCACCTCTCCATTCATAAATAGCCTGGTCGGGGTCTCCGACCACAAAGAGATTGCCATGTTTCTCGGCCAATATGTTGAGAAGTTTCCAGTCGTCGGAAGAGCAGTCCTGCACCTCATCGACCATCAGATAATTCAGCTTATCAGTCCAATACTCGCGTGCATCCGGGAAATGATTCAGGATATAGATGGTGAAATATATCAGGTCATCATAATCCAGAGCGAAATGCTTAAGCTGCAGCCTCATATATCTCACTAACTCATCGGGGCAATCCGGAGAGCTTGCGGGGAGCAGGTGTCGCTGAATATATTGGTCGATATTATATCCTTTAAGAGCCGCGACCTTGGTCAGGAATCGCTCCGCGGTCAGTTTGCGGCGATCCACACCGAATTCCTCCATGGCCTGTTTGGCCAGAAGTTTGGCATCCTCTTCATCAATAACCGTGAAATTCTTGGGGTAACCTATGCGATAGATTTCTCTTCTTAGGAACTTTACGCAAAAGGAGTGAATAGTGCAGATGAAATCATTGACCGAACCGCGATCCACCAACCGGGCGATACGGTGTTTCATCTCCTGAGCAGCCTTATTGGTAAAAGTCAGGCAGAGTATATTGCCCGGAGATATGCCGAGTTCATTTACCAGAAAAGCATATCGGTGGGCGAGCACTCTTGTTTTGCCGGAGCCGGCACCGGCTACCACGCGCACCCTACCCTCGGAGGCCTCGACAGCATCCTGCTGTCGAGCGTTGAGTATTATCGGGCCATTTGCGGCCCCGGTGGAATTGTGACTTTCTCGGCTCATCTTACAGGCACCATAATCACTATGCGCGATCCCGGGCCGGTGTATGTGCGGTCATTGCGGAAATTGCAATCTATCAGCATAGAAATCATGCGGCATATATACAGTCCCGATCCTTTATGTTCGAGAATTTGATGCGTGTCTATGAAAAGGTCAAAAAGACGCGGATCATCAGGATTGCCGAATATCTTTTCAGGCATCACAAAAGTGAACTCTACCTGGCCGTTGAAGACCCCTCGGCAAGCCATCTCCACCACACCGCCATCTTTGGTGTATTTGGCGGCAACCTCAGCCACATGCGACAGCAGTGAGCGCAGGCAGTCATTATCGATATTAATCGAGAAATTTTTCTCCGGATATTCAGCTGTCAGTATATCAGGCTCCTCCATGCGGTCGTGAGCCTCCCTGATAGCTTCACGCATTATCTTGTCGATCGAGATTTCATGAATATACTTGTGTCGGTCAGATGCACTCACAGCCGCTATATACAGCAGGTCATTGACCAGACTTTCGGTCATGAATTTCGCCACATCGGAGTGTTTCTGATTATTCTTTTTCAATCTGTCGCGCCAGTGGTCGGCATGCATATCATCTCCGAGCGGGTCACCACCATCTTCAAAATCCGCATAATCATAATAGAGTGTGCGGCGAATTCTATTTCTTTCTGCAGCCAGCTGATCCACCACCTTACCCATATCGTAAGTGTTTTTCTGGAATCGTGACCAGTATAGCAG
>CAMWLY010000026.1 GCA_947175145.1 uncultured Muribaculaceae bacterium
TGAAATATTGATATATACACAGAATATAAGCGTAATAAGTTAGTTTAATAAAAATATTTTTAAAATTTTTTCGAAAAATAACATTGTAAATCTTGCTTTATAAAGATTGATTGTTTAAATTTGAACATCGCCAATAAGGTAGTCTTAATTAATGTTAAACCTAATGAGGCGTGTTACTGACATGGAAAAAACACTTGTATTATTAAAACCCTCCTGTGTGGAGCGTCATCTGATAGGAGAGGTTATATCACGAATTGAGAAACGCGGAATCATAATCAGCGGCATGAAAATGATGCAGCTTGACGAGAATATTCTTCGTGAGCATTATTCTCATCTTGTAGACAAGCCCTTCTTCCCGGATTTGGCAGCATCGATGATGGCATCGCCTGTTGTTGCCATGGTGCTCAAGGGTGTAGATGTGGTTAGCGTATTTCGTGAGATGGTTGGTGTTACCAACGGCCGCAAGGCCGCGCCCGGAACTATACGAGGCGATCTCAGCATGAGCGGTTCTCTTAATATAATACATGCAAGTGATTCTCCGGAAAATGCTGAAATAGAAATAAATCGTTTCTTCAAACCTGCAGAGGTATTCGATTATACACCACAGGATTTGAAGTTCATCTATGGTGAAGGCGAAATCTAAATTCTGTTTTCAGAGTAAATTAACAAGAACCCATTTCCTCTCCGATACCGAAGAATTTGTCTTAAAGATTAAAATGTCGATACTTAAGAAAACAATATTAGCTATAGCCGGCTTGTCAATGGTGCTTGGAGTTCAGGCACAGACTGTCACCTCTCGCAATCCGCACTCAAAAGCGCATCAGCAGTTGCTTGCTGCAAGAGCCAAGAGTGAAGACCAAATCAAACTTGTAGAAAAGAATACCTTTATAGACCTGATTGACGATCTTGAACCGGAGCCTGATATCTTTACCGAAGGTTGGAACTCAAAGATGGTAAACCCCTTCAAGGAATCAGATGTTCCTAATTCCAAGGTGATTGATGTTACAGGATACTATATGCCGGTTCCCGGAAAAGTAACATCAAATTATGGCTATCGTGCCAAATTCGGTCGTATGCATAAAGGAATCGACCTGGCAATCCGCTCCAACGATACAATCTATGCTGCTTTCGACGGCAAAGTGCGTCTGACTAATTATGAAGCCCGCGGTTTTGGTAATTATGTGATTCTGCGTCACCCCAATGGCCTTGAAACCGTTTATGGTCACCTTAATAAATTTCTTGTAAAACCCGACCAGACTGTCAAGGCCGGTCAGCCGATTGCATTGGGTGGAAGTACCGGAAGAAGTACCGGCCCTCACCTCCATTTTGAAACCCGCTATATGGGTTATGCCATTAACCCTGCGGCAATCTTTGATTTTGCCAATAAGACCACTCACACAGATACCTATACTTTCTCAAAATCTACTTACACGAAGCCAAGAAATTTCGCTCCTGCTTCACTCGCGCAAAATGAGGGTAAGGAATCTACTTATAAGAGCGGTTCAAACAGCCGTACAACTTACACCGTGAAATCAGGCGATACACTATCCTCGATTGCGAGATCGTATGGCATGTCGGCTACGACATTGCGTCGCCTTAACGGTTTGACCAATGCCGACAAGATTAATGCCGGTCAGGTTTTGAAGCTCAAATAATTAAGAAACTACACGAAAAGGTAAAAGAATAAAATATTTAGTTCGGTGTGTCAAAATTTTATTATTTGACACACCGAACTTTTTTACGTTTATGAAAAATTTGTATTAAACTACTATAATTTGTATTTTTGTCTTGATGGATAATAAGACATTGGTAAATCAGATGGCTCAGCGTCTCGGACGCATGCCTGAAGATGTTTCGGTTATTCTCTCTCAGTTAAGTCATGTTATGGCTGATAGAATAAAGGAAGGTGACACTTTGAGTGTACCCGGATTCGGATTATTCGAGCCTAAAGTGCGGGCCGAAAGAGAGACGCTTCACCCATCTACAGGTCGTCGTCTGTTAGTTCCTCCAAAACTAACCATGATTTTCAGGCCTTCTGCACTACTTAAGCAGAGAGTTAAAAAGTGATACTCTATTTGTATGAGTGAAAAGATTACACTACAGGGACTTGCTCAGCTTCTTGCATTGCAGACAGGTGACACTCGTAAAGAATCAGATGACTTCTTGCGTGAGTTATTTAGCGTGATTGCCGAAGCTTTGGAAAAAGATGGCATTGTCAAGATTAAAGAGTTGGGCGTTTTCAAGACGGTCGGAGTTGATTCCCGCAAAAGTGTGAATATATCGACCGGTGAAGATTATAATATTCCGGCGCATCGCAAGATAGTCTTTACTCCATCTAAGGATTTGGCAGCCGAGATTAATGAGCCGTTTGATATGTTTGAATCCGTGGAACTTGATTCGCCGGATTCATTAACACTCGATGACTCCGATAGCACTGAAGATTCAGCTGATACCGTTGATACGTCTTCCCGAACAGAAGAACAGGTATCCGAAAATAATGAGGAACTTAATTCGGGTATTGAAGATAGTGAGCCTGAGGAGTCAGATTCCACTAATGAGAATTCTCCGAATTATGTCACTTCGGAGGAAAAGGAAGATAAAGGCATAGAGGAAAATTTTGAGGATACAAAGACGGGAAATAATCCTGTAATAATTACTGAATCAGAGTCTACAAGTGTTACAGAACCTTATCCCATAGCGGAACCTGCGGATCGGGAATCAATTTCCTATGTAGATGATGATGCCTTGGATCATGATAAAGAAATAAAAAGGCATTCAGGAAATAGGGGGTTTGCATTCGGACTTATAGCCGGAGTGTTGACAACAATTGTAATTTCAGGGTTACTTGTTCTGTTTGTTACTCCGGTTCAAAACTGGGTGCGCGCTCAGCTTAATCGTGGTCAAAATGAGGTAACAGTTGAAAACATCAATCAAGCTGATGATGCATCAATTGCTGACGATGCTGATGTTGCGCTTGAAGCAGATAGCGTAATAGAAAAGGTAGAGGATTCTCGTATTGCTGCAGATAGAGGAGATGAGCCGAAGGTAAGCGCTCAGAATGACGACGCTGTACCCACTGCTCCATCTGATAAGAAGGTTTATGATACAATATCAAAAACCAGGTATCTTACCACTATGGCCAAAGATCATTATGGTAATTATAATTTGTGGCCATATATCTATATGGAGAACTCTGCATTTCTCGGACATCCTGACCGTATCAAACCCGGTACAAAAGTGGTTATACCTTCTTTATGCAAATATGGTGTAGATCCCAATAATGAGGCAGACATCAAGAAGGCAAAACAAAAGGGTGTGGAGATTTACGCGCGCTATAAGTAATGGCTATAAGTAATGTTCCTCCGGAGTTGAAAAATTTTGAGGAACTAAGGATACAAAAAAGAGTTGGAAATTTCCAACTCTTTTTTTTGGAGGTTCCAACCAGATTCGAACTGGTGTAAACGGTTTTGCAGACCGGTACCTAACCACTCGGACATGGAACCCTATTTTCAAATCGGGAAAATTCTGAAAGAGATTGTCCCTGTTTGCGAGTGCAAAGTTAAATAAATCTTTCCAATAATCCAAATCAATGTATTAATTTCACTGCGAATTTGTGAAATCAAACGTGAAAATTTGATTTTCGGTAAGTTTGCAAACCGGTTGCACATAAATCTTGATTATTTTACATGTCGGCAGGCAGTGTTTTTATAAGATGAACCGGCTGCTGTGTCATAATGCCAAATATTAAAAATTATTCTGAATGGATTTTTTTTACGCCTTGATAAATATGTTGGCCGAGATGGCTCCCTATCTTCTGCTTGGATTTTTGATTGCAGGCATTTTGTATGCTTTTGTCCCGAGCGGCTTTTATAGGCATCATCTATCGGAAAATGATACATGGTCTGTGATAAAGGCCGCCTTAATCGGTGTGCCGTTACCACTATGTTCTTGTGGGGTGCTCCCTACAGCAGTCTCTTTGCATCGCAACGGAGCCTCGCGCGGTGCAGCAACTTCATTTCTGATTGCTACACCGCAGACCGGAATTGACTCTATCGCTGCGACATACTCTTTATTAGGTCCGGCATTTGCAATTATTCGTCCGGTAGCTGCACTTGTAACAGCAATATTTGGTGGAGTGGTCATGAATAAGTCCGACAAAAGACGTAAGTGTGATGAGAAGTCGGAAGTAGACACAATTGATGCACCTGCTTCCGACAGCTTTTGGGGGAAAGTAAAGGATGCTCTGCGCTATGGCTATGTAGAAATGGTGCAGAACATTGGTAAATGGCTTATTATCGGTCTTGCGATTGCAGCTGCCATAACTGTATTCATTCCCGACGGTTTCTTCACTCTCTTTTCATCATATCCGCTTTTATCGATGATAGCGGTTGTGATTGTGGCTGTTCCCATGTATGTGTGTTCCACAGGCTCAATCCCGATTGCTCTTTCATTAATGCTAAAGGGATTGTCGCCGGGTGCAGCCTTTGTGTTGCTGATGGCCGGTCCAGCTGCTAATTTTGCTTCCATAATAATAGTGAGTAAATCTTTAGGTAAAAAAGCCGCGGCAATTTACATTAGTACCATAGTTGCAGGTGCGATTGCAATTGGCTTGTGCATCGACTATCTTATGCCGCGCGATTGGTTCACAATGCCCCTGGTGGCCAGTCATGCCAATTGCCATATGCATGTAGGGTTATTTCCCGGCATTTGTTCGGTATTGCTCGTTGCGCTACTAATATTTGCATTAATTAAAAGATATATACCTAAAAAAGATATTCATATGAATAAAGAACAGACTACAATTACTGTTGTCGGAATGACTTGTGGTCATTGCAAGGCAATGGTTGAAAAGAATCTCATGAAACTCCCGGGCGTTGAAGCAGTAGATATTGACCTTGCGTCAGGAACAACTCAGATACAAGGCACTCCTAATATGAATGAGGTAGGAGAGGTAATCGAGGAGCTTGGCTTTTCAATTAAGTGATTAAGTGATCGAGGTGACGCCCTATTCAAAAATATGAGGATAACCCTGTAAAATAGCAACTTCCGACATCACTGCCGGAAGTTGCTTAAAACATTAATAACTCAACTATTAGCGTCCGCCTGCTGTGGATTTATCAGCATCGCCTCCCACATTTATCAGCTTATTAGCTTTTCGTTTCTGGCGCCCCCATTGCAGGTTATAATTGATTCCGATGTATGGCATTCGGAAGTTGGTGTGGGTGTGTGATTCAGAGGTGTTCCATTTGCTCAGATTGATTGAACCACGATCGTATCGGCCGAACGGTAAAAGGCAGCCGACTGAGAATCCCCATTGTTTCCAATTGTATCTGAGGTCTATTACATTCATATCCTCACCCCACGAGATGTTTTCACCCCAGAGGTTTCTTTGAGCTCTCATATATTGAGCAGAGAGTGTGAACCCCCAATGAGTCACTTGAAGCGAGCAATATCCATACCAGTCACTATTAGACAAACTGTAGCCTTTGCCTTTCATTCGTTCGGTTCTCCATTCGAGATAACCACTCAGCATAAGCCAGTTAGGAATTACTTCTATCTGTGGGGAAAGAAAGAAACCGAGATTCTTAAGACCTTTGCTGTTTTCGTAGGTATTGACTAACTTGTCTCCTTGCCATTCGAAGAGAGGAGTGATTGCATTGGGTGAAGAATATGCGCGGATACCAAATTGACCGTAAACTCGGGGAACCTGAAAATTATAGCGCAGTGTGAGCATATAGCTGTTGGAAGTCTTTAACTTCGGGTTGCCGATTCGCCATTGGAAACCATCGATCTGTTGTGGTGTGGGATTTGTTTCTGTCAGAGACGGTGTGGATTGCCAAGTGGTAAAATTTAGTTTCAGATTGTGTTTCTGATTTATGCTATAAGTGATTGTAGCCTGCGGGCGTATATTCCATGAAGCATTTCCCAATCCGGTCTCTTTGAATAGGAAATCTGTGTATTGAGCACCTATGCCGGCAGTAAAAGTGAATTTCCTGACGCGTTGGAAATATTCAGCAAAGAGATATACTTTATCCTGGCGCTGATGGAAAATCTGATTATCAAGATTTACATACATGGAGCGATTGCGGTTTGCAGTGTAAGATATACCGGCGGTCAGGCGTGACATCCCCCAATTCTTGATATAGTCAGCTTCTATTGCATATAACTGGTTTCGATCCTTTATGTTGGTATGAATATCAGTCATTGTGACATTCATTTCAGGTTCACGCTCTATATAATCTGAAAAAGTGCTACCCACATAGTATTGAGTGCGGAAATCAACTACAAGTGTTTGTTTGTTGGCAAAATGCTGCTCCCAATATGCAGAGAGTGAAGGTCTGGATCCTTTGCTTCCTGACGATTCTGTCAGCATAAGATCTTGAGTAATAAAATCTGAACTCATGAGTCCATAATATGCTGTTTTATTTTTGGGCCATAATGTGCCTCGCGCCTCTACTACTATAACAGTTGTATCCGGTTTGATATAGTTATATGAGGCCCAGACATTGCCTATGGAATTATCGACTTCACCCCCGCGTGATTTTTCCTTGCGTTCCAGAGATTCTCCATTGGGCAGCATAAATTTTTCAGTATAGTTACGATATATTTTCATGTTTTCAGTGAGCTTATATCCACCACCTATTTCAATCTGTGAGCGACCTGAATTAAATTTTGCGGAAGGATTATATTGTCCCCATGGCATATTAAGAGCCTGAGTGGCGTAGAGCATCAATGAGCCACCAACTTCGGGGTTAGTTACAATAAAGTTAAGTACAGTATTCGCTCCATTATATCTCAAACCGGGGTTCTCTATCCATTCCACACGTTTGATTGTCGATGGTAGCAGATTCCGCACTTGATCCACTGATGCCTGCTGTCCGTTAATGCGCACCTGCACTGATTGCCCTGCTGAATTAATAGTGCCAAGTGCGTCATTTACAGTGATTGATGGAATCATGAGGTTGGTTAGAAGCTGCACTCCATTTCTTGAATTTTCCACTGCACTTTTAGATGGGTGGTACACATCCATATCCGGTTTATGGATTACTTTCGAAGCCTCTATAACAATTTCTTCCAGAGTTTGGTTACTCACAGAGTCAGTTGACTCCGCGTGCGCCGACAATCCAATGGTAAAGATTGTAAACAAGATACTAATTCGTTTCATATCGGTTGTTGTTTAGTTTCTTTTTATCTTTTCATTAGCTTTAATATGCTTACCATCAGTATTTAATACCTTTTCTTCGAGCTTATCTTTAAACTTGTGTTTCGTATCTGTCAGAACTTGGGAATTAAGATCTTCCCATTCATAAATGGTAGAGCAATCGCTGTTTGTTTTAACTTTTGCATTATATTCAGTCCGCTTTCCATCGGAATCTGATTTATAGTAAATAATCACTGCCTCCAGCCGGTCTTCATCAAGTTGATATATATTTGATTTACCGATATATTGTGCAGATGCATTGGTTCTTTCAAGCAATGCTTTTTCTAAATTATGGTCTCTTTTATCACCGATTCCTGTCACACAAGAGAATAATAGTTGAGTGGCAATTGCTATAATACTGATGATTATAAATCTCATGGTTCTCATTTCCGTATTCATATAGATTTTTATCTGTTTGTCTCGCAAATTTAGATAGTATTAAAAGCCTGTTCCATACCCAAAAGGGTATCATTAGAGAGAAATAATAAAATATACCCATTTGGGTATGTTGCCGGGGTATTGTGCTCTGTAATTTTGTATCGGGGGAAAGAGCGTTCCTATCCGCTAAATGGACAACTTTTTCCATAATGATTGCCACAAACATTTATAAAGGAGGGAGTGACAAAGAAGGAAAAGAATATGATTAAGAAGTGTCGCGTGATTATTTGGGGGACCAACGATTTTTACGCAATAATTTGTGGTGAGCTGTATAAGATTGGTTTCCGCAATGTAATCAGTATTAATCGGAGCAATACATTAGAAAGGGGCGACGCGGATATAATTATTAATGAGATAGGAATAGTAAATATTAATTCTCATGAAAATATTGGAATTCCAATAATATGTCCCCTGGATTTAATTCGCGGAGCGGCAGTTATTGTGTTTTATCCCGGAGATGATTATGGATTGCTCAATAAAGAAAACTCAAGAATCCGATTGGCTGAATATATTTCAGGTTACTGTGCATTCTGGAACGTAGAAAGTTCTGATTGGCTTAATGATGCCATGCCGGCGATAAGATCAGGTAAGAGGTCATATAAAGCAGCGAGAACGGCTGCAATTATGTGTGCCAGGATAATTGCCAACATAGCAATAAGTAGGGAAGTTAAGCATTATCCCCGATTTTATATATACGGAAACTCGGAATCCGGTTAGATCAGCTTATTGTTGGTAGCAGCTATGATAGCTTCTGATATATTTCTAACTCCAAGCTTTTCGAAAATTTGTTTGCGATACTTCTTAATAGTTTCGGGAGAAAGACACATTTTATCGCCAATCTCCGACATGGTATATCCTTGGATTGATAATGTTATTACAGATTTTTCTCCATCGGTAAGAGTCGGCATATCCATGCGGTCCCATCGACGCGTAATCCGGTTATATGCAAAGTAGACAGGTGAGCCGGCTTTATGAATTTCTATGTGTCCGGGTGTTGTGTGGTTTGAAGCAGATACCACACAAAGAGCGAGCCACACTCGTCCATCGGAAGTGAGGGCAAGTGAAGTCAGTTTATGATTCACGAGAATAGGGTGACCATTGTTTAATACATGGAAATCATATTGAATAAACCAGTTCTTTTTCTCATCAATAGGTATTGAATTATGAAAAGCAAAACCTGCCCGGTTTACATCGAGAAGGAGTGATTGCTCATCGCTTGGCACATATTCAAGATAAAACCGGTACCCGAGCTCCATCATTTCAGCAGGCGTCAGACCGCATAGAAACATAGGATTAGCCGAAACGTAAAGAAAATTCTGCTTGAAGTAATCTATAATATACACACTCTGATAAGTAGATCGTGAGAATGCTTCTGCCGATCTGATATATTCAGTAGCGCGATTATAATCAAGTTCCTCAGGCAACTTTACTTGATTATCCGGAATGAAAAATTCATCAATTTTTTTCTCCATCTCCATATTAAAAAACGTGAGCCAACTATGCCACGTCGAATTGGAGGCCCTGAGAAAGCCTTGTGTACAGATGTAACAATAGCAGCTCACGCTATTAGCGTGAGAACCACGATGCTATCCTTGTACACGATTGAAAATTTCTCAGGTTCCCAATTACAAGATGAGCATGACGCCTCGTATTATACCAATATGTTGTGAAAAGGTATCCCTTTTCATCTGCTAATTTAATGAAAATTTTGATACTTCGGATACTCAAAGTTATCGGTATCGGAATTTTTATAAAAAAGAGTATAGTATAAGAATTGAAAGTAAAAATTAACTATTTTGATTCTGAAGTGTTAAATATAATAAACAGGAGTCATTAGCCCGAGTTATTACCAAGGTCTATGATGATTCCGTAAGTATAAAAATATGCCTATAATAACCCGGCCACCCGATAACCAATCCTATTACGGAATTTTTAACGATAGTTTTCCACCGATACTCGATGGAGTTACCTTAACTGTAGAAAACTATGTGCATTGGTTACCTAAATATGCGAAAAAACCATGTGTGGTAACACCTTGGAACCCTGTGGCAGAGAAGGCGGAGTGTGAGGTGATAAAATATTTTTCACTTCCGATACAGTCACGACATCCATATCGCTACGGCTATCCAAAATTAGATCCATTTATATGGCGAAAACTGAAGAATACCGATTTTCAGCTTCTTCATGCACATTGTCCATTTTCATCAGGCAGATTGGCTGTATATGTGAAGCGTAAAAATGGAATCCCTCTCATAGGCACATTTCACTCGAAATATAGAGATGATTTGAAACACTCATTCAAGCAGGTGCCATGGATGACTGACATTATAATGAAGCGCATACTTGATTTCTTCAATATGTGTGATGAAGTTTGGATTCCTCAGGCTCAGGTTGAAGAAACCGTAAGGGAATATGGCTACAAAGGACCTCTTACAGTAGTTGAAAATGGCAATGATTATGCTTCAGTTGTGAAGGGAGACTTGATGGATTATAAAAAAGCCGCAAGAGAGGAATTGGGTATTGCTGATGATGAGATGGCTCTTCTCTTCGTCGGTCAGCATATCTGGGAAAAAGGTCTTGATGTCGTAGTCGAAACTCTACGCAAGTTAAAGGGAAAAGTAAAGTTCAGAATGAATTTTATAGGAACCGGATATGCAGCAGATGAAATTGCTTCTCGAATTTCCGAATATGGGCTTGATAGGAGTGTGTCAATGCACGGTGTAATTTCAGACCGTAAGAGTTTGAGCAGATATTATGCAGCCTCCGATCTCTTTCTATTTCCATCATTTTATGATAATGCTCCCTTGGTGATAAGAGAAGCGGCAGCCCTCGGCACCCCGTCAGTGCTTCTCGAAGGTTCGACGGCTTCGGAAGTAGTTAGAGACGGGAAGAATGGCTTTCTCACAAAGAGGGACCCTGAAGAATTTGCCTCATTGGTAGCCAAGTTGTCATCAGATAGAAATTTACTTAAGGAAGTTGCCGTGGGAGCGCGAAATACATTAGTGCGCAGTTGGGAAGATGTAGTTGGTGAAGTTTCAGACCGCTATGATTCACTGATAGCACGCTCCCAACGCAGTTCTTCATTGATATTGGCATGAATAAATCAGAACAATCAGCCACAACTGCCGGAGTATCGGCACCGGCTAAGAATACGCCTACAAAAAGCACATTTTCTCTTTGGAAAGTGATGCTCCCTGTGGCTATAGGACTTGGTGTGGTAGTTTTGATGTTTTGGCATGATGCCCGCGAAGAAAATTTCGGGAGTATTTGGTCTAACATTCATTTTACTCCTTGGGTTATCTTCTGCATTTTCTTGGGATTTGTATGCATGGGTCTTAGGGATCTCGGACTCACATGGCGATTCAGGGCACTTACTGACCGCAAGCTTTCCTGGAAGTCGGCCTGGACTGCAGACATGATGTGTGAGTTCACAAACTGCATCACACCCTCTGCAGTAGGAGGAAGTTCTCTCGGGCCTGTATTCCTAAATGCTGAAGGAGTGGAACTTGGCAGGGCTACAACTCTGATGCTTACCACACTGTTTATGGACGAACTTTTCTTTGTGATAAGTTGTCCGATTGTGGTTCTTCTAACTCCGGATAATTTTATTTTTGCTTCCGGAGCGTCTGACTTTTCGCATGGTATCAAATATACCTTCTGGACAGTATACACACTTATAACCGCATGGACTTTTCTTCTCTTTCTCGGGATTATATGGAAGCCGGCTTGGATTCAGAAGACTCTTAATAAGATTGCGACATGGCGTGTGCTGCGCAGATGGAGTTCTGCAATTACAGGATTGGGGGAGAATATGATTGCCACCTCGAAGGAATTGCGAAGCAAGCCCTTCAGGTTTTGGCTTGAGGTATTCTGCGGGACCGCATTGGCATGGACTGCGAGATACTTTGTGGTTAATGCGCTGTTTCTTGGATTTTTACCATCTACCGATCATGCGCAGTGGGTTATACTTGCGCGCCAGTTTGTGATATGGGTCGTACTGATGGTAAGCCCGACTCCGGGAGGTGCCGGATTAAGTGAATGGCTTTTTTCAAATTATTACGGAGATTTGGTCGGAACCGCAGGTATGGCATTAATCATGGCGGTCTTCTGGCGAGTAATAACTTATTACTTATATCTCATCATAGGTGTGATTGTTACACCGGGTTGGTTGCGTAAATATTATGAAAAAATAAAATCAACCTCATCAAAGTAATTTTTAATAGCATTACTTTTTTAACTGCAAACATATCTTTTTTGAGTATATTTGATTAATTTTGCAAGTCAGTTTGTCGGTATCGTGAAGCTGACTTCTTTTTGTGAATATATTTCCGTATTAGACATATACTTAAGTATTTTTTAAGAAATGAAAAAAAGTGCACTTCAGAGAGTGCGGGCTGATTATCAGCCCAAGCTTCCTAAAGCTTTGCAGGGTTCTGTAAAGGTGAAGTATGGCGAAGCCACCGAGTCTGTAGCAAATCAGGATGAAATCAAGGCTCTTTTCCCTCATACATACGGTATGCCGGTTGTGGAGTTTGAATGTGATGAAAATCCGACCCGTGTAGAAGAACCGTTCAATGTGGGCATCATTCTTTCGGGTGGTCAGGCTCCTGGCGGACATAATGTGGTAAGCGGTATTTTCGATGGTCTTAAGAAACTCAATAAAGAAAATCGTCTTTATGGTTTCCTTATGGGTCCCTCCGGATTCATCAACCATCAGTATATGGAGCTTACTGCGGGTATCATAAAGGATTATCGTAACACCGGCGGTTTCGATATCATCGGTTCAGGTCGTACCAAACTTGAAAGCCCCGAGCAGTTTGACGAGGGTTTGAAGATTCTCAAGGAACTTAATATCAAGGCTCTTGTAATCATCGGTGGTGACGATTCCAACACCAATGCAGCCGTGCTTGCCGAGTATTACAAGAATATCGATGCCGGAGTGCAGGTTATCGGAGTCCCCAAGACAATCGACGGTGACTTGAAAAACGAATGGATTGAAACTTCATTCGGTTTCGATACAGCTTGCAAAGTCTACAGCGAGGTTATCGGTAATATACAGCGTGACTGTAACTCAGCCAAAAAATATTATCACTTCATTAAGCTCATGGGTCGCTCAGCTTCTCATATCGCTCTGGAGTGCGCCCTCGAGACTCAGCCCAATATCTGCCTGATTTCCGAAGAAGTTCTGGCTAAGCGCATGACACTCGATAACATTGTCAACTATATCTGTTATGTAGTCTCAGAGCGTGCGAAAATGGGTTGGAATTTCGGCACTGTACTCATCCCCGAGGGTCTGATCGAATTCATTCCTTCTGTAAAGGCTCTTATCTCGGAGCTCAACGATGTAATCGAGGAACATAAAGATGAGATCGCACAAGTAGAGGATATCGAGAAACTCGAACTCATTCACTCATATCTCACTCCGGTCAATGGTGACCTCTATAAGAGCCTGCCTAAGCAGATCGCTCTTCAGCTCAGCCTTGACCGTGATAGCCACGGAAATGTGCAGGTTTCTCTCATTGAAACAGAAAGCCTCCTTTCTGAGATGGTTGCTAATCGACTCGAAGAGATGGCAGCCGAGGGTAACTATTCAGGTAAGTTTAATACTCAGCATCACTTCTTCGGTTACGAAGGTCGTTGCGCTGATCCCACAAACTTCGACGCAGATTATACCTATGCTCTCGGTTTCAATGCAGCAATGCTTATCAACTCGGGTCTGACCGGTTATATGTCGAGTGTGCGTAACCTGACAGAACCGTCGGAAAATTGGATTGCCGGTGGTATTCCAATCACCATGATGATGAATATGGAGCGCCGCAAAGGTGAAATGAAACCTGTGATTCAGAAGGCACTCGTGAATCTCAACGGACGTCCGTATCTCAAATTCGCTTCGATGCGTGAGACTCTTGCACTTAACACTCTCTATCAGTACCCCGGTCCGATTCAGTATTTCGGCCCCGCTGAGGTATGTGACCGCCCCTCGATGACACTCCTGCTCGAGCATGGCAAAGAAATCTAATTGAAGCCAACTCCTGATTTTCAGGAATAAGTAAACATTATGTTATTCTGCCGGAACTGGGTAATACTTAAGTTCCGGCAGAATTGTTTATTTATTGGGGTCTTAGGCATTTTTCAAAAATGTTACTATTTTTGCAATTTGAAAGATTCGGTGTGAATACTGATGCTTTAGTAGAACTGCGGAATTTTACATAATAAAAACCATAATACTTTTCAATGGAAACAATTAAAGAGAATGGCACCCGGGTGCGCGAATTGCTGAGAGACAAGGCATGGGCGCGCTGGACTGCACTTGCACTGCTTGCCTTAGCCATGTTTTTCGGATACATCTTTGTCGATGTACTCTCCCCGCTTCAGAGCTATGTGCAGGAAACCCGCGGTTGGGATCCTGTGACATGGGGTAACTTCTTCGGTTCAGAAACATTCCTCAATGTATTCGTATTCTTCCTGATATTCGCCGGAATTATCCTCGATAAAATGGGTGTAAGGTTCACTGCTATTTTATCCGGAGCTGTGATGGTAGTAGGTGGTGCAATCAACTGGTATGCCATGACCGAGTCATTCCAGTCTACTGCACTGGCTCATTTCTTCGACGGAATACTAAATATTCCTGATGCATGGTGGAACATCACACCCTGGGTTGTCGGAATGCCGGCATCCGCCAAGATGGCCACAATTGGTTTCATGATTTTCGGTTGCGGTATCGAAATGGCCGGAATCACGGTGAGCCGTGGTATTGTGAAGTGGTTTGAGGGTAAGGAGATGGCTCTTGCCATGGGTGCGGAAATGGCTATTGCCCGCGTCGGTGTGGCTGTAGTATTCTTCGGAAGCCCATGGATTGTGAAACTTGGTGGCACAATTGATGTGAGCCGCCCGGTTGCATTTGCGCTTCTGCTTTGCTGCATAGGTCTGATTTGCTTTATTACCTATGGATTTATGGACCGCAAGCTGGAAAAGGAAATGGGTACCAACGGCGAAGTGAAGGATGATCCTTTCAAAATCTCGGATCTGAAATATATCTTCACATCTAAAGTATTCTGGATTGTTTCTCTGCTTTGTGTGCTCTATTATTCAGCAATTTTCCCATTCCAGAACTATGCCGGTCTGATGTTGCAGAATACCCTGCACATATCAGAGGAACAGGCCGGTCTGATATTCTTTGTGTTCCCGCTTGGTGCGGCTGCTATCACTCCGCTGCTCGGCAACTATCTCGATCGCAAAGGTAAAGGCGCTACGATGCTGATATTCGGTAGTATACTGATGATTTTGTGTCACTGCACATTTGCTTATGTGCTTCCTGCCGTGCCTTCGATTATTCTTGCGTATGCTGCAATTATTCTTCTCGGAATAAGTTTCTCGCTTGTGCCGGCATCTCTCTGGCCCTCAGTGCCGAAACTGATTCAGCCCAAGTTGCTCGGGTCGGCTTATGCAGTAATCTTCTGGATTCAGAATATCGGTCTTTATGGATTCCGCAAAGGTATCGGTTCGGTTCTTCAGGCTTCGAACCCCGGTGTGACTAATCCGCTCGATTACAGTTATACCGTGACAATGACCGTATTTGCTTCATGTGGTGTCTTAGCTCTTATCTTTGCAATCTGGTTGAAGGCTCTCGATGCTAAAAAGCACTATGGTCTGGAGCTTCCCAATATCAAGAAAGATGTTACAGCAGATGAGGCTGAAGTAGCGGATGCAGAAATGTAAACATTAACCGCAAGTTATAACTTCTCTGACAGTGTGTCAATAATTATTTATTGGCACACTGTTTATTTTTATGTCATTCCGATATGTTTATGGGGAATTAAAGCGTTATAAGAATATGAAAGTTAATTTCAAAAATATTATACCCGCAGTTTTGTTGGTGGTTTTAGCCTTCTCCTCCAGAGGGGAAACTGTGTCACAAAAACAGGCGTCGAAAATCGCAGAAGTCTTTTTCAATGCTATGTATGAGCAGGTTACAACTACTCCCAAGATGGTGTGGAACGGTCGCCAATTGACTACTGACAGACTCTTTGCGCCCTTTTATGTATATAATCACCCCAAAGGGGGATATGTGGTCATTTCTGCCGATACTAAGGCTTATCCCGTGCTTGCCTATAGCCGCACAGGAAAATTCGACCGGAATAAACTCGGAGATGATGAAAAAGATATAATGACAAAATATGCTCATGAGATAGAGCTTGTCAGATATGATTCGCGTCAGCCCGAAATGGCGATGCAGGCATGGCGCAACATGCCGTTATATATCAATAGAGTTCTCAATAATCCATATAATACCCCTGAATTTGAAAGGCTTAACCCTGAGTCTAAGGACGCGATAGAAGCGATGGATCGCAGAAATGCCGCTGTGTTTATGCCGGCAGCAATCGAATTCGATTATCCTGTATCCGAACTTTTCAGGAGTGTGACTCTTGATGATGTGACAGGCACCGAGTCAGTAGATGAAGATGTGCCTTTCAGATTTTATGAAGACTGTATAGCAGAGTTACATCAGGAGGAGATGACTCGACAAGCTATGCTTGACGAGATTATCAGTCCCACCAAGCCGGTTGTAATTTTGCAGGGTGGCGGTCATCTCTCGGTAAAGTATCCCGAGCAAATCAAAATGGTAACCATATATAGTTTGCAAGGACCGAAGATGATGGAAAGATATTTCAGGAATACCGATACGGTTAATCTGGATTTGTCGGCTCTCCCGGTTGGATTTTATGCTCTGATGGCAGTAAGCGATCAGGGGAAAGTTTACGGAATGAAAATTTATCGTTGATGAAGTCAAAAATAATTGATTCTAAAGTTGCGGCCTTAATTGCGCTGTTTCTGACTATCATTTTGATAGTATTTACTGCAATTCTGCGGTCACCATGGTGGGAATATATCGCATTATTTTTCCTATTTATGTGTGTGTTCAGTCACCTTATCTCTTTGCTTCTCAGGCGCGGAAATCCACCATCTTCGCGTAGTCTCGACAAAATTTCATTCATTTTCATGATTCTTGCAATCTTGGGATTTCTGGCCACCTATATTATTTCGAATATTGGTCTGAATTTATGATTCAATAGGGGAATTTAGCACATAACCAAAATTGGTAGATTAGTGTGTGCTAAAAATTAAAATGGGGTCTGCCCGGCTTCGCGGATAGTTATCGGTTCTGAGTCGGTGCAATCGATAATACTTGTCAATGTGCTGCTACCATCGCCATCGCTTACCATAAAATCTACTTTATCCCCCCATAATTCAGCTATAAGATCAGGATTGGTCAGCTCATCTAAATTGTCGGCAGGCAGGCTGGTGGTAATAATAGGATTTCCCAGTGCTTTTGCCAGATCTCTGGCAAAAGTATTATCAGGAATCCTGATTCCGGCTACCTTTCTACCCTTGAAGGCTTTCGGAAGAGAATTTAAGGCTTTAAATAGGAATGTATAAGCCCCCGGAGTGTAGTCTTTGAGAAATCTGAACCCCAAATTCTCAATTCTGCAATAATCCGAGGCCATCGAAATGTCAGAACATATCATGGCTAAATGCTGCTTCTCCGGATTTATTCCTTTGATTCGGCATATTCGGTCAATTGCTTTTGTATTCAGAGCATCACCGACAATAGCGTATGTGCTATCTGTCGGAATAATTGCAATTTCACCTTGTTTTAATTTGCCAGCAAGTTCTTCAAGCTGATTCGTTGTGGCCTTGGAGTTCCAGATTCTTAAGGTATACATCGCCCAAAAATAGAAATTATTTGTTAATTTTGATGTCTAAAAGGTGATATTTTTATGAAAATATTGATAGTGGCAGCAATGCAGAAGGAACTCGATTTGCTTTTGAAACAGCTGAGTGACTGCGACAAGAGGGCATTTGAAAATATAGATATTTATGTAGGGAATATTCATGGACATGAGGTAATAGCATCTAAATGCGGTATCGGAAAGGTTAACTCCGCTCTTCGCACAGATGCTCTGATTCGTGAATTTGACCCCGATCTTGTCATAAATTCAGGAGTTGCCGGCGGTGTCGATGAAAGTATGGGCATAGGCGATCTTCTCATTCCTGATTCAGTGTCATATCATGATGTGTGGTGCGGTCCCGGCACTGAATATGGAGCTGCCGATGGATATCCGGTTTATTT
Source organism: uncultured Muribaculaceae bacterium (assembly GCA_947175145.1). GTDB lineage: Bacteria > Bacteroidota > Bacteroidia > Bacteroidales > Muribaculaceae > Lepagella. The sequence continues at coordinate 17,772 of CAMWLY010000026.1, forward strand.
CACACCCGATATTCAAATCAGAACAATGCTTTGCGATGCTTGTAAGCAGCAAGGTGTTAAGGTAAAGTCAGGTCTGATTTGCAGCGGTGATAAATTTATTTCCACGCCTGAAGAAGTCTCGGTAATCAAGAGCAAATTTGCCGAAGCCAGGGGGTGCGACATGGAATCGGCATCAATTTCGCAAGTGTGCATGATGCATGGAGTAAAATGCCTGATTGTGAGAGTGCTGAGCGATAGACCCGGAGGCGGTGAGAATCTTTCGGAATATAAGAATTTCTGGAATGATGCACCGGCCAGAACTTTTGAGGCGGTAAGTCTGCTTTTGAAAACACTATTAATTTCAAAGTGATGAAGAATAAAGAAGAGAAACTGGCGGCGCTCGGCGAAGTGCTCGAAGTGCTCGATACTCTGAGAGTGCAATGCCCTTGGGATAGGAAACAAACAAATGAATCTCTGCGCCCGAATACCATAGAGGAGGTGTATGAACTTTGCGATGCCCTGATTGCTGATGACAGCGCAAATATCAAGAAAGAACTTGGCGATGTGTTACTTCATGTAGCATTTTACGCCAAGATTGCAGAGGAAAAAGGTGATTTCGATATCGCAGATGTGTGTAATGCACTCACTGCCAAGCTTAAATTCAGACATCCGCATATATATGGCGATATAAAAGCCGACACAGCCGAACAGGTATCTCAAAATTGGGAAAAGATAAAACAGCGCGAGAAGGGGGGTAATAAAAGTGTGCTCTCCGGAGTGCCGTCTGCGCTGCCTGCTTTGATTAAGGCTGCCCGAATCCAAGAAAAAGCCCGCAACGTCGGTTTCGATTGGCAAAAACGAGAAGATGTATGGGATAAAGTTCGCGAGGAAGTAGCGGAAGTTGAAGCGGAAATGAAGGAGATGACCAATGGTGAACAGTCTTCTCAAAAACTTGAAGAGGAGTTCGGAGACTTACTCTTTTCTGTGATTAACGCAGCAAGACTTTATGGAGTCGATCCGGAAAATGCACTCGAGCATACTAACCGGAAATTTATCAAGCGATTCAATCATATAGAATCCAGACTTAAGGAGGAAGGACTTGGATTTCAAGATGCCGGTCTTGAGAAAATGGATATCCTCTGGAATGAAGCTAAAAATCTCTGATTACAATATATGATTCTCTGCATCACTGAGAAACCGAGTGTAGGTCGCGATATAGCCAGAATATTGGGCGCCAATACATCTCATGGAGGTTACTATGAGGGTAATGGTTATTGGGTAACCTGGACTTTGGGTCATCTCTGCGAGCTTAAGGAACCTGCCGAATATAATCCCGCCTGGAAACATTGGGGGCTCGGTTATCTGCCGATGATTCCCGAAAGATTCGGTATTCGCCTCAAACATGATCGCGGAGTAGAGATGCAGTTTAAAGTAATCGAAAAGCTTATTCGCGAATGTGATGAAATTATAAATTGCGGTGATGCCGGTCAAGAAGGTGAGTTGATTCAGAGATGGGTCATGCAAAAGGCCGGGTGCAACAAGCCAGTAAAAAGATTATGGGTGTCTTCGCTGACAGATGAAGCGGTGCGAGAGGGATTCCGACACCTTCGCCCGGAGCAGGATTTACATTCATTATATACTGCCGGATTGTGTCGTGCCATCGGAGACTGGTTACTCGGCATGAATGCTACAAGACTCTACACGGGAAAATATGCGTCGAACCGTCAGATTTTATCTGTGGGTCGTGTGCAGACTCCTACACTTGCGCTTGTGGTCAACAGACAGCTTGAAATAGAAAACTTTGTGCCCAAAGATAGTTGGGAGTTGCGGACTTTATATCGAGACGTCACATTTGTATCCACTCTTAAACCATTTGATACAGAAGAAAAAGGCTCTGAGGTTCTGGAGAGGATAAAAGATTCGGTATTAGAAATTATATCTGTCACAAAGAAGAGCGGCAAGGAAGCTCCTCCGAGATTATTTGATCTAACATTGCTTCAGGTAGAGACCAATAAAAAATTCGGTATGAGCGCTGATGAAACCTTGCGCACAATTCAGAGTCTTTACGAAAAAAAGCTTACCACTTATCCACGTGTAGATACTACTTATCTTACCGATGATATCTATCCTAAGTGTGATGGAATACTCAGGTCGTTAAAGCCATACGCTTCACTTACTGCTCCTCTTACTGCATCGAAATTGCGTAAGAGCAAGAAGGTATTCGATAATTCAAAGGTGACAGATCACCATGCTATTATCCCTACCGGTCAATCGGTGCCTTCATCATTGAGCATTGAAGAAAAAAGGGTATTTCATACGATTGCCCTCAGATTTATATCGGCATTTTATCCGGATTGTACATTTGAACAAACCACAGTCGAGGCCAAGTCGGCTGATGTTAAATTCAAAGCAAACGGCAAAGTTATCAAAGATGCCGGTTGGCGAGTTGTGTATAGTAAGCCGGGTGAAGGAGAGAAGAATGACGCAGATGATGTGATGCCCGCTTTTACAAAAGGGGAATCAGGCCCACACAAACCGGTGCTGGCAAAGCGCACAAGTCAACCTCCAAAATACTATACCGAAGGGACATTGCTCAAGGCTATGGAAACAGCCGGGAGCACTGTAGAAGATGAAGATTTAAGGGAAGCGCTAAAAGCTAATGGAATCGGGCGCCCCTCCACACGGGCTGCTATTATCGAAACACTCAAGCGAAGGGGCTATATAGTTCAAGAGCGCAAATCACTCCGTGCAACTCAAGGCGGTATTGAACTGATCGGGGTTATAAAGGAGGAGTTACTGAAGAGTGCACGTCTGACCGGTATATGGGAGGGGAAGCTAAGACAGATAGAAAGAGGCACATACAGCCCTCAAAAATTTATGGAGGAGCTTAAGGAAATGGTTCGTGAGGTCGTGGTTAGTGTAATGTCTGACCCCGAGAATCGCAGAATAAACACCGGAATTAACACAGTTAATGGTGATAAAAAATCTGCAAAGAAGAAGAAATAGACATGTCGGAAAGGACTCAATATATTCTGGTTTTCATAATCCTCGGGTGTCTGACTGTTTGGATTATATGGAAAATATTTAAAAAGCCCTCAGCCGGTTCAGGGTGTCAGGGTTGTCATCTGTCTGCTAACTGTAATAAACTTAATAGCGATATTCAGGGCCGAACCGCAGATTCTGCCCGCAAGTGCAAAATTAGGCAATAAATTTGTTGGAAACTTTGAGCAGAGAATTTTTGAAATTTTTGAAAATTTGTGGAGCTGGATTTGGATTCTGGAGAAAAAATAATTATTTTTACAATTAAACCAATAATTACAGCCTGTGGGCATAATATATTTTAAACAGATAATTTATATCGTTCTTTCTATTCTCGCGGTTTGTGTAACTTCTTCATGTACTTCCGACCCGCTCGTTAAGGCGGAGGGAGATGGAGTCGAGTTGTCTTTTGCAACTTACGGTGCCACTCGTGCTTCTGTGACAACTAATATTGACACTGAAGGGGGCCGATTCGCGGTCTGCGGTGATATGATAAAAGCGGACCCCGGCAACTCCGGCGGCGAGCGCATGGTGATATTCAGCAATACTGAAGTTGAATATGATGGCAGAAACTGGAGTTATGGGGAATCCCGTTATTGGTTTCCCAATTATGAATATAGTTTTGTGGCGATACATCCGGCACATCTCCTGTCTGGGTCAGTATATGATTCTCAATATTCGAATTCCACGCTCTTCCTCCGCTATTCGATTCCCGTATTAGATGGAGATCGTATAAATAGGGATAAGCTCACCGATATTATTGCCGCCACCCATCGGAGAAAGTATGGCAACGATACAAATTCTTCGGCCTCACCGGTCAGGCTGAATTTCTTTCACACTATGTCGAGGATTAACTTCCTGCTGAACTATGAAGGACAAGCCGATAAGGTCACTATAACAAAGATAGAGCTTGAAGGGATAGACAAAACTGCCACACTCACCCTCGTTCCGGCTCCGCTTTCAGCCAGCGGAACCCGAACTGACGATTACTCTCTTTCATGGAATAGTATCTCAGATAGAGGAACTCTTATCGCCGACATTAATGTCGATGTAAGCAACGGTGACACCCAGTCGCTGTGTCCTGACAACGACGCGCTCTTTATGATACCTCAGCCCGATAATAAAGGTATAATAATGAAAATCTCCTATATTTATGACCGCGGCGATGATCCTGAAGAGCAGACTATGATAGCTCAAAACCCGATAGGCGGTTGGGAAGCGGGAAAGATATACTCATATTCCATCGCCCTTAATATCGTGGAGGAAAAGGTAAATATGAATTTTGACGTCAGTGTGACAGACTGGAAGGAGGGTGCAAGCACCGATATCTCTGTTCCACGAAAATAATCTACTTATCTATATGAAAATAATAAAATTCACATACCTGACATTTGGAGCCGCACTTTTATTTGCCTCGTGTGCAAATGATGTTGCGGAGCCGAAAATTCCTGTAAATGATGGCAGAATTTATTTCCGCACATCACTACAGGAGAGTGCCAGCCGAGCGCAGATAGTCAGCAATGATAATCTTACCGAGTTTAATGTGACCGTTTTCAATCCCGCCTATGCGGTCGATGGCAAACTTGATCCATTTATTGACAATATATCGGTGATAAAAAGCGATGAGAGTGGAGTATTCTCTTCAGAGGAGTGTCGATGGCCGGCACCCGGCAAAGAAAAGAATGACCTGACATTCTTCGCCTATTATCCCGCACCGGACCATACGGATAATAAGACGTCAGTAGACGGCATTGTGCCCGATTTTGATTTCAAAATACCGGATTTCAGTGTTTCTGAAGATATTTCGCAGCAGGTCGATTTTATTGCCGCCTATAAAAGCGTATCGATGAAATCTGAAATGTATACCGACATCCGGCTTGATTTAGAACACAAACTGAGCCGTATCGAAGTGAATGCCAAAGGGGAGAACAAGAGCTGCAAAATAGAGATTGCCGGCGTACTCATTGGCGGCACTTATTCAAAGGCAGCATTCGATTTCAAACCTCAGCCGGGGGCCGGCGACTGGATTCCCGGCGATGTGAAAAAGAATGTGCATTATGTCTACAATGCCGGGGATAAGATAGTGACGATTGAGAATACTGCATCTGCTGTTTCGATTATGGGTGACACACAGGGCAGCAACTACGCGATGCTGCTGCCGTATGATTATGCCGCATGGAACTATGAGAATGATAACACCAATTCCGGCGGAGGATTGTACCTGGGTGTGCTTCTGAGAGTTACAGACATAAAGGGCAAACAGCAGTATCCCTATACCGATACAAATCAGGGCCCCAACGCTTTGGATATCCCTAAGGTATATCTGGCCGTTGACGGCAGCGGCACTGTAATGTCGGGGCCGTTATATAAAGGAGCGAATGGTGCGTATTACACCGACTCCGAGCTGGCCTCCGCATACACCGTGCCTCAGGGGTGCACGGTCAGGGAGTTCGGCTGGTCGGCCATTCCTGTCACGGGCGACTGGAAACCGGGATATTATTATACTTACACTCTTGACTATACCTACGGAGTTGGTCTGCATGCCCCCGACGTGACGCCCTCCGAGGGACCGAACGCCGGAGACCCTATCATCAGCGACAAAGTCGGTCTCACGGTCACAGTCAAAGGATGGCAGTCCGGTTCATCACCCAGCATAATTGTGCCGGGGTCTTAAACACAACAACTATGAAAAATAACAGATATTATTATAGGGCACTTCTCCTGCTTCCGGCATTTATGCTCTTCTCCTGCTCGCCGCAGGATGAAGAGCCTTTGAACGTCGAGGGAGATGGAGATCTGGAAATCGTCTTCAAGGTCGGATTGCCAGGTGTTGAGACCCGTTCCGAGTCTTTTGTGACCGCCAGTCTTGACGATGGCTTTCATGTCACGGCTTTCTGCCCCGAAGACGAGACGACTATCAACGGTTCGGGAAACATGCAGCCGTATTTTGATTATCAGCTTGTGACCAAGACCCCCGGCATGGGCAATGCCTTCCGCTCGGAGATGTGTCGCTGGCCTCAAAATGCGGGCACAAAAGAGGGTACGCTGAAGTTTTTCGCTTTCTATCCCTCCCTTGAGGTGT
>CAMWLY010000027.1 GCA_947175145.1 uncultured Muribaculaceae bacterium
ATAAGATGCAATTTAGGGTGCTGAAAGCCCGATATAGGGGGAAAACGATTTGCCCGGATTGCAAAGGTTCACGATTGCGCCCGGATGCCGAGTATGTAAAAATAGGTGGCAAAAGCATAACCGAACTCGTGCGCATGCCTATAAGCGATTTGGTCGATTTTTTTGATAATCTTAATCTCAACGAGACCGACAGCAAGATTGCAACGCGACTGCTTACAGAAATTCGGCAGCGACTCGGATTTCTCAATGAGGTGGGTTTATCATATCTGACTCTCGACAGATTATCTTCTACACTTTCAGGTGGCGAAAGCCAGCGGATAAATCTGGCCACATCGCTTGGAAGTTCGCTTGTAGGCTCTCTCTATATTCTTGACGAACCCTCTATAGGACTGCATTCACGCGATACTGAGAAGCTGATCGGAGTGCTCCGCAGATTGCAGAAGATTGGCAATACTGTGATTATAGTGGAGCATGACGAGGATATAATGCTTGCTGCCGATGAGATTATTGATATCGGTCCGGATGCCGGTCGCAATGGCGGTAAGGTTGTGCTCGAGGGTCCGCTACAGCAGATTCTCAACGATGGCAAACACCATAATTCCTACACAGTGGAATATCTGCGTGGTGAACGCCAAATCAAACTTCCTTCACGCCGACGCGCATGGAAAAAGGCCATTAATATTCAGGGAGCCTCGCAGCATAATTTGAAAAATATCGACGCCACCTTCCCCCTTGAGGTCATGACTGTGGTTTCCGGGGTCAGCGGATCCGGCAAGTCTACTCTGGTGCGCGATATTCTCTATAAGTCGCTCATGCGTGAGCGCGGAGAATCAGTCGGCACCCCGGGCGATCATAAATCCATATCGGGTGACCTTAAGGCCATCTCAGGTGTGGAATTCATAGACCAGAATCCTATCGGAACTTCTTCTCGCTCAAATCCGGCCACATATCTCAAAGCCTACGATGAACTGCGCAAACTTTTCGCTGATCAGCAGCTCTCAAAGCAGATGGGTTATACTCCCGCCTACTTCTCATTTAATACCGATGGAGGTCGCTGCGATGAGTGCAAAGGTGAAGGGGTGATTACTATCCCGATGCAGTTTATGGCTGATATTCAGGTTGAATGTGAGTCATGCCACGGCAAACGCTTCAAACCCGAAATATTAGATGTGACCTACCGCGGGAAAAACATTTATGATTTTCTGGAGATGACAGTTAATCAGGCTATCGAGTTTCTCGGCGAACATGACGGAGCGCAGGAGCGGCGTATCATCTCACGCTTAAAACCGCTTCAGCGAGTAGGCCTTGGTTATATAAAACTCGGTCAGTCATCTTCCACGCTTTCCGGAGGCGAAAGCCAACGAGTCAAATTAGCTTACTTTCTGGCTCAGGAGAAACAGAGCGGCACCCTGTTTATCTTCGACGAACCGACTACCGGATTGCACTTCCACGACATATCCGTATTACTCAAATCTCTCAATGATTTGGTTGACAAAGGCAACACAGTCATTATTATCGAGCACAATATGGATGTGATTAAATCTGCCGACTGGGTTATCGACATAGGTACGGAAGGTGGTCACGCCGGAGGTCGCATTGTGGCTGCCGGAACTCCCGAGCAGATCGCGGATTCTCCCGATTCATATACCGGCAAGTATCTTAAGTCCAAACTCTAATCGACAGTCTGGGCTCTACTCAGACCTCTTGATAACCTTCATCTCGCAATTCACACAATCAAATTCGAGATTGAATGTATGCGGACCGGTGGTGATAGTCAGAGGGGGTGCGAATCTCTTTCGACGGTTATTATCCGCTTTCTTATCCTTAAGACATACACCCAATTCGCGACGTAAGCAATACCTTGTGGTCATAACTTCATGATCACAAGTTTTCTTTTGTATCTCCACAGCATCGGGAGCAGATTTCACTCCATGTTCCTCGTAGAATCCCCGGGCTATGGAATTGGATATATTGGTTCTTTCATCTACAGTATCAAGCGGATACAGGATATTCTTATCCTCATGGCGCCTCAGATCGTAATGATAGGTTGCTTCATTGGCGAAGTCGAGGGCTTCGGTTAGTCTTCGGCGTAAAGCTGCGAGCTGCGAAGCCGGAATAAATGTTAGTTCGGCAAGATTATTGCTGAACCTGCGCAATTTATAAATAGTACTCCCAAGTTTGCCGAGAATCTTCGTCGGGTCAAATGGCTTGAGTGCGGGTTCAAGATTGCATTCCAACGGAAGTCTGACCTGCACTCCCCTTTCATCAGTCGCGGTTATTCCGGAAGAATCAATTTCCATATCAACCATAAGAGTGCGCTGTGCTGTGGGCTTCGACAACTGCTGCTGCCACTCGCGGTCGTATGTGCGATGTATTGCGACCCCGGCAGGCAGATGAAATGGTCTTGATCCGATGATTTTGCCATTCATTACTTTGTTAACTCCGATTCCGGCATACTCTCCTGAAGATGTAAAATAACTTATCCCGTCACCATTATGCAGCATATTGACATCCGCTATCACCTCTCCCATAGACTTCGGTGTCAGAATCGAAGCCATCTGCTTTCCTGACTCTCGACCATTGACATAATAATCGGTAAATCCGCGGTTGAAACTTTTGGATGGAACGGGTGTGAAATTGACAGCGGACTCTCCAAAGGATGCCCGGCGAAATTTTTCGGGATATTTAGTGATTACAGCATCTAACCGCTTGCGATAATGCGCTGTGACATTTTTTACATAGTCAGCGTCTTTGAGCCTTCCCTCAATTTTAAACGAACTTACTCCGGCGAGTGCCATCTTCTCTACGGAATCCGACAAATTCAAATCGCGCAGTGACAGCAGATATTTATCTTTCTCTAAAACTTCCCCTCGCCCATTGCGCAGGGTATAGGGCATTCGGCACATCTGCCCGCACTCTCCGCGATTGGCCGACCGACCTAAACACAAACTGCTCGCGGTGCAACGTCCGGAATAAGATACACATAAGGCGCCATGCACAAATGATTCAAGAGGCACATCTACATGCCGATATATCTCACTAATTTCCTCGAGAGATAATTCGCGGGCAAGCACTATTTGCGACATGCCCACTCTCTCGAGAAACTCAGCTTTAGACACCGTGCGGGTATCACATTGGGTACTTGCATGGAGCGCAATAGGAGGTAAATCCAAGCGAAGAAGTGACATATCCTGCACTATCAGAGCATCTACGCCTGCATGATAAAGATCTATGCAAAGATTTTCAACTCTTCGAAGTTCATTTTCATAAACTATGGTATTGACCGTAACATATACCTTGGCGCGATACTGATGTGCAAACTTTACTGTTTCGGCAATATCTTCAATCGAATTGGCCGCTTTTTTTCGCGCACCATGACTGGGGCCGCCCATATAAACTGCATCGGCACCATGGAGTATTGCTTCACGAGCCACATTTTTATCAGCGGCAGGTGCCAGCAACTCAAGCTCGCGGATACTGTCTTTCTTCATTTCTTAAACATGCGGTCAATCTGGCGCTTATCTTCACGCTCTCTGATAGACTGTCGCTTATCATATTGTTTCTTGCCTCGGCCTATACCGATCTGCATCTTCGCCAGACCTCTCTCATTTATAAATACCTTAAGAGGAATTATCGTATATCCGGGATCGGCAGATGCTTTCTCTATCTTCTGTATCTCCTTGCGGTTCAAAAGCAGTTTCCTATCGCGGCGCGCCACATGGTTATTATATGATCCATAGAAATATTCGGATATATTCATGCCCTTGACCCATACCTCGCCGTTTTCCACCAGACAATATGTATCCACAAGCGAAGCTTTACCATCGCGTATGGACTTAATTTCTGTTCCTGTGAGCACAATTCCGGCTATATATGTATCCGAAATTTCATAGTCGAATCTTGCCCTTTTATTTTTAATATTTATATCGCCTGATTTCATACAATGCAAAATTTAAATGATTCATGAACCGCTATGACCATCTTCGCCAAACAATCGCTCGTAATATGCGGCTTTATCGGCCAATGGCAATGGATATGCCCTGCTTGTGCTCGGCATTCGCCATATTCTCAGTCCATCTGAGGTATCTACATATTTACCCATTTTAGGGGCTTCCGTGCCTGTAAGCTCCGCAAGTGTATCTGCGGCTTTCTCCCCGGTGGTTGCCACGGTGTGCAGATCCGGCATTCGCTCTCTGAGGGCATGAAAATCTACAGGCTCTACTATCTCCAGAAATTTATCGGAAGCATTGCCCGCAAGACGTCGCACCATATAGCCTGTGTCACTGAGCGCTATATGATGCTCGGTTAGCATCGCCTTGATCTTTTCCAAATCATAGTCCTTGCTACCCGGTTTAAGCAGAGCATTTCGATCACCATAGAAAATCAAACCCATCATATACCAGAAATCATTGGTGCGGTTAGGGTAATAAAACTCCATGGACCATCTTTTGGGCTGCGGAGGAAATGTACCCATGATGAGGACTCTTGCACCTGCGGGCACCCACGGCTCAAACGGATGAATTTCCAAGGGTATCTCCTCGGACTTTTTTTCTAATTCAACTTTATTATTCATAACTATAATGATAACAAAGAAGCGAGACGTTTGTCATCAAGAAGGGTAAACACAAGATTACCTGCCGGTGTGAGCGATGGATCGGGCAAAGCAAAAAGAGAGGAAACCAAATTCTCCATCTCCGATGTAGAGAGGCGCTGACCTCTGCGAATAGCGGCTGCACGAGCCATCACAAGGGCTATCCTGCTCTGCATGTCATGCGCAGGATCTGAATCAGTGCCATAATTAGCGGCCTCCCTATCATCGTTGACAGAATCAAGTATCCGGAGCACAACATCGGCCGCCGGTGTGCCCGGTGGCAATACCGGCACTGAATTCACCAGCCACTCATTGCCACTTGAATATTCGAGATTAAAGCCAAGTGCTTCAAGATTCTCTGTGGCTTCAAGAAGTGCTTCACGCTGTGTCTCATCAAGTGTTATGGCTTCGGGAAACATAAGTCTCTGTGATACAACTTCCCTATTTCCATCGCGGCTCATATATTCTTCATAGAGAATCTTGACATGGGCACGATGCTGGTCAATAAGCACAAGCCCTCCACGCAGTGTAGTGACAATATATTTCAAACCGATCTGCATGCATATCGGCGACGCGAAATCTTGAGATTCCCTGTGATCCGAATCTGTAAATATATCACTCTCCGAGCCCGGATTTTCCGTTATACCGACACTACTATTATCTGCATCGGTATTAAAATTTTCATACAGCTTCTCCCAATTGCTCTCTACCCGGGTTGTAGCACGCGCCGGGCGCTTTATATCAAATGGATTATAATCCTTCTTGTATTCGATTGAGGGAGCTTTTTCGGTATTCTTATCGATCAGAGGATTAACCCTGAGGGCGTCTATCGAGAAGTCGATGCTCGGCACTGCAGAATATTTACCCAATGCAGTTTTGACGGCCGACACAATTATGGGCCAAATCTGCTGCTCGTATTCGAATTTTATCTCATTTTTTGTCGGGTGGATATTCACATCTATTGATGCCGGATCCACGGTAAACTTCATAAAAAAGCATGGCTGAGTGTCACCGGCTATCAGACCCTCGTAACAACTCATTATAGCATTGCGGAAATATGGATGCCGCATATTTCGCCCGTTTACAATCAGGTATTGCAGCGGATTGCGACGCCGGGCGAACTCCGGTCGCGACACAAATCCTTCGATATTCACAAGTGCTGTCTCGACATTGACCGGTATAAGATGATCCGATTTCAGATTATTTTTCCATATATCCTCGATTCGCAGTCTCAAAGCGGCAGGTCGCAAATCGATGCTTCGTGTGTCGGTGTCAAGTCGAAGCCGGATATTATTGTTGACAATCGCCAATCTCTCAAATTCACGCATGATTCGCGAAGTTTCGACATTTGCCGATTTCAAAAATTTCCGGCGTGCCGGCACATTGTAATACAGATTGCGCACCGTGATAATTGTGCCGACATCACAAACGCAGGGTTCCTGTGATTCCACCTTGGAGCCTTTAATCAGGAGCAGTGTGCCGATAGATGACTGAGCGGTGCGTGTTCGCACTTCAACCTCCGAGATGGCGCATATCGAGGGCAATGCCTCTCCTCTGAAACCCATGGTGTGGAGTGCAAACAAATCATCTGCTTTTGTGATTTTTGAGGTAGCGTGGCGCTCAAATGCCATTCGCGCATCGGTTTCCGACATGCCGCAACCATTGTCGATTACCTGAATCTTTGTGCTTCCGGCATCCTTGATGATTATATGGATATCGGTGGCACCGGCATCTACAGCATTTTCCACAAGCTCCTTGACTACCGATGAGGGCTGTTGAATCACCTCTCCGGCAGCAATCTGATTGGCTACCGAATCCGGCAACAATCTTATGACATCGCTCATTGCGACACCTCCTCTCCCTCAGCTTCCTGAACGGTCGTGACCTCTTCCTCCTGAATCAGGGTTGTCCCTGCCATATCGTCGGGCACAGCAACCTCCTCTTCAGGTTCCTCTACGGGGTCAATTGCGGTTCCGAATTCCGGCCCTGTTGGACGCACCGGTCGCACCACCGGCTTGAATAGCGGCGGCTCATTGAAATAAGTCTCAAGTTCCTCAGGCACTTCACCGAGGTAGTCTATCCACCGGACTTTATCTCCATACCAGTTTCTTTCGGGCCTTATGATTTCATACCATCGGAAATCCTCGAGATACTGTTCGGGACTTTTCACCATATAGATGGGTGTGACAGTACCATTGACCTTGGGCCACATGCGCATGTGATCCACCTTGTTGGAATCCATTTCCAAAATCAGGAATGATGATTCCGCATGCACAAGTTTATTATATGAAGAATCACTCTCCTGAGGGAGAACTATCGCCACAACATTGCCATCTACATCAAGACGCTTCAGTTGCTTATTTTCGAAGTGAGCCATCATTCTGGCACCCATGAGCTGATTATAGAACTCCTCAGCCACATGCTCCGCTGCCAGACCCCATTCGGGTAACTCCGCCCAATCAGGCACCGAGTCATTGAAGTGCACATTGATTCGGTTTCCGTAGATTTGCCGTTCGCCGGTCCATGCCATCGGCTTTTTCAGCATATACAGCATTGAGTCCTGCTCGCGTAAAAACAGCGTGTCGGCAATACCCTGTATATCGGCACCGAAAAATCTTGCCTTACCTATGGCTCTGGCAAGCTTGAATTCCTTTTCCTGCGGCACTGAGTCCGAAGTCACTACTTTCTCTATCCACGTGCGCACGGTATCCGCACGCAAGAAGAGTGTATCAGGGCGCGAGAACTCCATAAGAAGCGGATACTCGGTGCTCATGGCCTCCCTGGTCAAATCATTGTATTCGCCATAGCCACCCACAAGTTGAACCTTGCGCGCAGTATCGGTAATTACCATTGGCGCCGGGTGCTTCGAACCGTCGCGAAACATATATGCCCTGCTGATTCGTGTGGGCTTGTCATAAATTATCGAATCACCTTCCAGGGTTGTCACATTGAGCGATGAGTCGCGATGCAGAATTATCGAGCGGGCTGTGAGCTGTGCATGATCATTGGCTGTATCATACCAACCGCGCGTGGTTATAATGGTATCATTGGCACCCTCGATGCGTGTCGGCGTATTTATATCCGCGATATGTGTAGCAGTGTTATAATCCAGCTCATCACCGAGAAGCCGATAGCCATCTTTGCGGTTAACAAGTATTACATCTGTGCGGAATTTGGATTGCTTGGTCGCCGGAGAATACTCACCATATAGACTTGTGAGTTCATTCATATCATCTTCAAGCACACCACCTGTGGAATACCAACCCAACTCGGAGTTCAAGTCATAGTCCAGACTATCGGTCAATAATTTGACATTCCGGTTTTTCAGCTCCACTTTGCTTCTTGATGGTCCGTGAGTCAGGACAGCATGGCGAGCCATACCATCATAATACAACTTATCGGAATATACAAACAGAGTGTCACCCTGACGCATTTCGACATGACCGAAAGCATCCATCGAATTTTTCTGGGGATAGAAATATGCCGAGTCACAAAACATCCACATTCCGCCATGGCGAAATTTCACATTCCCTTTAACCACCTGAAATTCCTCGTAAGTGCCGGCGGGCCGAAATAAGGAATCGGCATTTTCAAGAAACACTTTGTCGCTCCGCGAGCGGTCTACATCGGGTATTTCGGGTTTAATCGGCTTCGTGGGCTTTGGGCGTGTATAGGTTTCTGTGGCGTTGGTCCGGCGTTTTGCCTGTGCCAAGGCGCTGTCGACCACTGACACAAGAAATCCGGCGATGCACAATGAGAGCATCCCCACTACAAATCCCGGTTTTCCAAATCCCTGCATCTGGTTCTTTTAAGTTATCAGCGTTTATGCACGTTTATTTTATCCAACCCTCATACTGAAAATCGCATGCGTCCCAACCTTCTGAAATTCTTACGTAGGTCTCCTTAATCTTTTTCTCAACCCACTCCTTTACAAGCTGTTCCTTGCCTTTACGCTCATACATCTGCTTGATCATAGAGTAATCATCGCTGAGGTTGGCTTTATGGCCCGGTATTCGGTTCTCGAGCTTCACCAAGGCTATCACATCACGATTTTTCTTTGGGTCTCGCATCACAAAAGCTTCAGAGACATCTCCGGGTTGCATCGACTCCACACGACGGCCGATTTCGGGAGCCAGATCCTGCATCTCGAATTTGGAGCTACCGGTCTGCATATTCATCATCACACCCTTGTTGTTGCGTGTATCTTTGTCTTGAGAAACCCATTTTGCAGCTTCCTCAAATGATACTTTATCGGCCATGATTTCCTTGCGCAGGGAGTCAAGCTTTATCACTCCATCGCGCAAATCAGAGGAACTTACTTTGGGCGTAAGCAGTATATGGCGCACATTGACCTTATCACCACGCTTGCCGATAAGCTGAATGATATGATAGCCGAATTCGGTCTCGACTATCCTCGACACTCGCTTCGGGTCACTGAGATTGAATGCCACCTCCGAAAATTCGGGCACCCAGTCAGCTTTACCATGGTATCCGAGTTCACCACCCTGCATCGCCGAGCCATCTTCACTATGCATTATGGCAAGTGTGGCGAAATCTATCTCACCCTTGTTCACACGGTCTGAATAATCGCGCAGACGCGCCTTGACATCCTCAATTTCCTGAGCCGGAATGTTCGGGAAAACCTCGATTATCTTAGCTTCAACCTGCATCGGCACGTATGGGATACTGTCGGCAGGGAGAGCATCGAAATATTTCCTCACATCTTTCGGGGTAACCTTAAAGTCTTTGGTTATCTGATTCTGCACCTGCTCGACTATATAATTGGTGCGCATCACATCAGCAAGCTGTTCGCGGAGCGAACCTATCGGTTTGCGGAAATATTCCTCGACTTTTTCCTTGGATCCGAGATTGGCGATAAAATAATCAAGCCTGCGCTCCACACTCGACAGCACCTGAGATTCGGGCGCGGTAATAGTATCTATCTTGGCCTGATGAAGAAAAAGTTTCTCTACAGCTATTTTTTCGGGCAATACACAATATGGATCACCCCCGAGCGAAGTGCCGTCCTGACGAGCCTGCGCATATTGTTCCTCAATTTCCGAACGATAAATCGGTTCATCGCCCACAATCCAGGCCACTTCATCAATTACATTTTTCTTGATAGGAGCAGCCACAGCACAAATCGCTGCAAATCCCAGCAGGGGCACTATTATCTTGGTCGGTTTCAACTTTATCACTTTATTTGGTTTTTGTATCTGAAGTAGTCTTCTTTTCATCTGTTTTAAGCATTCCCGGCTTTCGCGGATCATACAGTCCCGGCACAAGCCAGCCCTGCTCTATTTTCTCGGAATATATCTTATTGACCAATCCTGCGCGATATGCCGCCATATCTTCGGTGCGCAACCTCTCTGCGATAATTCCGCGGGCATAATCGTAGGGCATCTCCGAACCACTCGGCAGATATTCACTGATGTGAAGCAGATATACAGAGCCGGCGTCAGATGTTTCAAAATCGCGTGTGGATCTGAGAAAAGCATCCGCATCGAAGAATCGGTATGGTATCTGCTCGGAAATCACATTCCAGTCATGCCATGTATTGCGGAAATATAGATATTGGGAGGCTTGACGTAATGATTTTTCGATTTTATCGGCTGTAGCATCAGAAAGATCCGCCAACCAACCGCGCAGTTTATCCAAATCAGGGTCACTCTCGGCAACCTTGAGATATGCCCCCTTGATTATAGGCTGCGATAACACCATCTCTTCTTGGTGGGCATTGTAATAATTTTTGATTCTTGTCTCCGGCACATTACGGTTATATCGGTCGGCCATCACCCTCATATAGGAGTTTACTATCAGCTCGCGTCTATAATTTTCGGTCATTTTATCTATGCGCTCCAAATCCGGAATATTTTTCTCGGCGATATCTTCAAGCACAATGCCATTAACCCAGCTTTCCACAATCTTATGAAACATGGCTGCGCTATCTTCGGGAGCAAGCCCGGCAGGAATCTGCGCCAACACGTGACCCATGGTCAATGCCGAATCTCCTGCCACTACAAGAACTTCATCGGCTTCGGCAGCGGGATTATGGTTCTTCTCATTGCTGCACGCCGAAGCAGCGGCCATCACAGCCGCTCCCAATACCGGTATACTGAGCTTTCGAAAAATAACCATACTTCAAATTACAAAAATAGTGATTTTCATTGAGAATATAGTGGAATTAACTGATAATTACACTGAATTCAATAGGCTTTAATTCCGGGCCTACAATAATTCGGAAATTTTATTGAACTATCGCCCTTTCTTAATCTGACAATCAAAGTAGTAATTGTCGTTACCCGAGTTTGGAAGTTATGGTATATAACAACTCCCAAACTCAAGAATATATTAGTCATATAATTCATAGAAAACATGGCAATTGATATTTAAATAGTAGTCGTTTCATCATTCCTATTTCAGAAGTTTTCTATCATTGTCATCGCTTTCCAATACACTCATCTGATGAATGGCGATTTGGTTCAGTTTCATAAGTCGCTCGCTCTGATGCATACCTTGTTCTATGAATACCGCATTTAGATTTTCCATATTCGAAAGGCATATAAGCTCATTGATTGAAGCATAGTCGCGTATATTGCCTTTCAAATCCGCATTTTCTTCTCGCCATTGCTTTGCCGTTACACCGAACATCGCTACATTCAGCACATCAGCTTCATTGGCGTATATGATACTCGCCTGAGCTGGAGTAATCTCCACCGGGATAAGGTTCTGTTTTATGGCATCGGTGTGTATTCGGTAATTGATTTTCGATAATTCTCGTTTAGCCGTCCAACCGAGCAATTTTTGTTCCTCGTTTTTAAGTCGCTGAAATTCTTTGACAATATATAGTTCAAACTCAACTGAAATCCAGCTTGCGAATTTGAATGCAATGTCCTTGTGTGCATAAGTACCTCCGTAACAACCTGATTTTTAGATAATGCCGACAGCGTTAGTCACATCAATCCATTTTTTCGGTGAAAGAGTAAACACATTCAATCCGGCTTGCATTCTAAACCCCTCGAATTCGGTGGGTTTAAAAACGGGATTATAAAGTAGCTCCCAAATTCCAAGATACTCGATAGTGTTGCGGTTACGCATCCAGTTAGCAATCACCGCATTTGGCTCGTCACTTTTGTGCTTTGCCAAATCCGTCAAAGAGAAGTAATCATCTCCATTGATTGAAATTATTGTAATATTAGTATTTTGAACAATGATTTTAGCCATTATATCTTGAAGTCAATGATATTTATACGCAAAATTACGCATTTTCGCTGACAGACAGCACACTCCGTTGAAAATTCGTGTCTTTTTCGCACCCTGACTTCCACCATACTTTTGCGTAAACTTCTCGCGCAAGTGAGCGCAGAGCGGAACTTGCTCCGGCTATGCCGAATGCAGCCGAAAATGCGCGAAGCGGAATTATTCGCCTGCCGGCACAGCTAAACAAAAAAAAGCGACTGAGAATGAATTTGATTTTCATCCTCAGTCGCCGATTTCTTCCTAAAAATTGTGCAATTCTACATTTGCAGATAGAATCAGTTTTGTATTGGGTCAGTTCTTTTTGCGAGACACACTCTTGAGCACTTTTTCATTGACTACGGCCGGATACTTAGCCTTCAATTCAGCCTCCCAACTGTTCTGGAACTCATTCTGATAGTCGCTGGTTACCATACCCTTGACATCAGAAACATCTTCCGGCTCCATAATCACACGAGGCTCAAGCATGAAATAAACGGTGTATTTCTGAGATTGAGGAGTGACGGGATCTCCGCCAAACATCAGATTATCAACCATAGCATTGGTGCCCTTGGTTACAAGCACTCTGTCGAACTGTGCTACATTTTTAAATTCTTCACGAAGCTTGAAAATCTTTTCAGTGTTATCCTCTATGCCGGCAGCAAAGATTTTGATCTGCTCGGCTACCGAATCATTGGGAGCTTGCACCAGATAACCTTTGGCATGGGGTTCAGTCCACTTATAGTTATCGCGGTTGGCTTCAAAGAATTTCTCAAGACCTTCGGTATCCTTGGCTGCACGATCCCACACTTTCTGCACACTTATTTCATACAGAAGACTTCCATCTACATACTCCTTGAGCAGATTTCGATAGTCAGGTTCTGTCTTGAGAAGATAATCTTCTTCGGCATAAACAAGCTTGGTGTTATAGAATGCATCTATTGCGGAATTGAGTGCTTCAACTGCATTTTCTCCCGCAGGCACATCAAACTTTTTCATGCGCGGTGCCAGATCTGCGGTTGAGTATTTTTCACCCTCTACTTTTGCCAGTGGCATCGGATTTTCTGAGAGTGATACCACAAAGAGGGAGTCTATTCCGGAGTTCAGCGCCTTGGCCTCGAGCATAGCTATGGTTTTGGCATCCAATGAACCTTTATGTCTCTTGGCGAGCTTATCATTTTGCTGCTTGCGAATCTTGGCATGGCGAGGATCCTGAGGACTGCTCATGCGAGCTATCTGCTGTGAGCGGAATGCGTTGAGGTTGGGGCCCTGACTACCGATTTTCTTGATTATATGGTAACCGTAAGCTGTTTTTACAGGCTTACTGATTGCTCCATCAGGCAGTGCGAATGATACAGAATCGAATTCTGCGACCATTTCCCCGGTGCCGAACAGCGGAAGCATACCTCCCTGACGAGCCGAACCGGGATCCTCCGAGTTTTTGGAAGCAACCTCGCTGAAGCTTTCCGGATTGGCAATAACCACATTATAAAGGCTGTCTATCTGCTGAAGAGCTTTCGCTTGACCGGCTTCATCTTTACCCTGGGTGAGCTTAAGGATATGCTGCACCTGCACTTTGCCGCGCGCCGGACGATGCTTGCCTCCGAGCAGGATATGATAGCCCATCGGAGTCTCAACCACATTGGAAAGTTTCCCCTCTCCGAGGTTATAAGCGACTTCCTCAAATTCCACGGGGAAATTGCCGGCTACAATCCAACCCATCAGTCCACCGCGACTCTTCGAACTGCGATCCTGCGACTCCGCACGCGCTACTTCGGCAAAGTCTGCACCTGCCTTAAGCACTCCGAGCAGAGAATCGGCTTTCTCGCGAAGATGTCTGTTGGTCTTCGGGTCACGAGTCTTGAAGAGCATGATATGGCGCGCCACTACTTCCTCTTTGGCACGCTCCACAGCCTCATCGGCCAAATTATTGATAAAGGTTGAGTCTGCCAGATAGGGCTTGGCCAAATCGTGACGATACTCCTCCATCTCTCTTTTGAATTTGGAGACTGTATCGATGCCAGCCGCACGCGCATCGGCCACCTTCATCTTATAGAGCTTGAATAACTCGGCATATTCCTCTATGGTCTGCTGATTTACCTGCTGCTCCGCATTCTTGTTATAAAGATATTCAAATTCCGACTTGGGCACTTTCTCTCCGCCCACAGTCATAATCACAGGATCCTTGGCTGCGAATGCTACTGCCAATGCAAATGTACCAAGGCCAACTGCTGCTGTTTTCTTCATTGATGTTATAGCTTGATTGCTTTGTAATAGTCCTATTTCTGAAAACGAGCGGCAAACTCAAAAATTGTAACACCGGGTTACTCAATTGCCCACATCAGAAATGAATTTGACACGCACAAGCCTTATATCCTCTTCATCATAAATCTGACCCAGCTCCTGAATCGCATCTTCCAGATTGCCATCTTCACTCTCGCGAAACCATTGCTCTATTTCATCGACCTGATCTTCATCCATCACATTCTCAACAAAATATGAGATGTCAATTTTTGTACCGGCCTCAACGATAGCTTCCAGTTCCTCAAGAAATTCGTCGAACTCAAGACCCAAACCTTCGCAGACCTCATCGAGATCGATCTTGCGGTCTATAGCCTGAATAATCGCAACCTTGCGATTGCTCTTATTGGCTATAAGCTTTACTTTTAAATCCTCGGGGCGGATTATTTCATTTTCATCAACATATTTTGCAATCAAATCCGCAAATACCTTACCATAGCGTGTGGCTTTACCGGCACCTACTCCGGGCACTGTGAGCATTTCATCTATGGTTACCGGGTAAGTGGTGGCCATGGCTTCAAGCGATGGATCCATGAACACCAGATAAGGTGGCACACCTGCTTTACGGGCCACATCCTTGCGCAATCCTTTCAGCATCGCAAAGAGCTGCGGATCAAGCGCACCGCCTGTCGGTGTCTGGTTTCCACCTGCAGTATCGGTGTAATCTATATCTTCAACCAGGGTGAACCCGGCATCTCCCTCTATAAATTGCTTTCCGGCAGGTGTGACCCTGAGTACTCCGTAATTATCGAGATCCTTGCGCATATACCCGGCCACTATAAGCTGACGCAGCAACATGCCGACCAGACGCTCCTCCATGTCAGCAAGTATTCCGAAACCTTCAGTGGCATCGGTACCGTCATTGCGAATCTCATCAGTGGCACGACCGATAAGAAGATTCACCACATAATCTATGCGGTATCCTCTGTCGAGACCTGAGATGAGAGTCAATGCATCGCGTGCTTCCTCAGTAGCATCTATGCGTTTGCGCGGATTCAGACAATTATCGCACGCTCCACAATTCTCCGGCTCGTAGGGCTCTCCGAAATAGTTGAGTAATACTCTGCGCCGGCACACTGAGGACTCGGCATAGTCAGCAGTCTCAAGAAGCAATTGACGGCTTATCTCCTGCTCTGTGGCAGATTTGGATTGCATTAACTTGTCGAGTTTTGCAAGATCCCTGCGAGCATAAAAGGTGATGCATCTTCCCACTCCCCCATCCCGACCGGCACGCCCGGTCTCCTGATAATATCCTTCGAGGCTTTTGGGAATATCATAATGTATCACATGGCGCACATCAGGTTTGTCAATACCCATACCAAAAGCAATGGTGGCCACTATCACATCGACCTTCTCTTGCAGAAAAGCATCCTGATTGGCTGACCGGGTGGCCGTATCCATGCCGGCATGGTATGGAAGTGCACGAATATCATTTATGCTCAGCGTCTCATACAATTCCTCGACCTTCTTGCGGCTCAGACAATAAACTATCGCCGACTCCCCGGGGTGAGATTTAAGATACCTGATTATCTCCTTGTCTACATCTTTGGTTTTGGGACGCACCTCATAATATAAGTTGGTGCGGTTGAAACTCGACTTGAATATCTTGGCATCGAGAATCCCGAGATTCTTCTGAATATCGCGTTGCACCTTTGGTGTGGCGGTGGCTGTAAGCGCAATGATAGGAAACTCCCCGAGAGAAGACATCAAGGGGCGTATCTTGCGATATTCCGGACGAAAGTCATGTCCCCATTCGGATATGCAATGCGCTTCATCAATAGCGAAAAAGGATATTTCCACACTTTTGAGAAAATCCACATTATCAATTTTCGAAAGGGATTCGGGCGCTACATAAAGAAGCTTTGTCCGGCCCGAACGCACATCCTCGCGCACTCGTTCGGCCTGAGAACGCGTTAATGTGGAATTCAGGAAATGAGCTACATTGTCGGCTGATTCAAAATGACGAACGGCATCAACCTGATTTTTCATCAGGGCTATAAGCGGAGATACCACTATGGCGGTACCCTCAAGCATCAAAGCCGGCAACTGATAGCATAGTGATTTGCCTCCGCCGGTCGGCATCAACACGAATACATCATCACCATCGAGTAGTGAACTGATTACCTCGAGTTGATTCCCTTTAAAAGTTTCAAAGCCGAAGTGCTGCTTGAGCGCCTGCCTGATAGCCGCTGAGTCTGCCATGGAGAAGAGATATTTTTTTGACTCCTTATAATATAGATAGTACTACTTGAAAAGGAGCTGCACGAATGCCGCTCCTTTTCAAAATTAAAGAAAAAAATATTCTCTCGCAACTTTTTTCTAAAAAATTATTTCTTTTTAGTCATCTGCCATTTTTACTTTGTCAAAATTGGCTTTGTCGAGCTGACGGGCTATAAATGCACCATCTACAGTCACTTTCTTCTTCTTGGATTCAGGAGCCTCATACAGCACATCGACCATGGCGGTCTCGACTATGGATCTCAGACCGCGGGCACCGAGCTTATATTCAAGCGCTTTATCCACAATCATGTCAAGTGCATCTTCGGTAAACTCCAATTCCACGCCATCGAGTGCAAGCATCTTCTGATACTGACGTATTATAGCGTTTTTAGGCTCGGTCAGAATTTTCCTGAGAGCTTCCCTATCCAGTGGATTCAAGGCTGTGAGCACCGGCAACCTGCCGATTATTTCCGGAATAAGGCCAAATGATTTCAGATCCTGAGGCAAGACATAGCGCATCAGGTTTTCACGCTGCTTCTTGCGGCTCTTCTCATCATGACCATAGCCAACCATGTGGGTATTCAGACGCGCACCGATTTTGCGCTCGATACCATCAAACGCTCCACCGCAGATAAACAGAATATTTTTTGTATTGACCGCAATCAGCTTCTGCTCGGGGTGTTTGCGACCGCCATTAGGCGGCACAAGCACCGTGCTACCCTCAAGCAGCTTGAGCAAGCCCTGCTGCACACCTTCACCACTGACATCGCGTGTGATACTCGGATTATCGCTCTTACGTGCTATCTTATCGATTTCATCGATAAAAACTATACCGCGCTCGGCAGCTTCCACATCATAATCGCAAGTCTGAAGCAACCGGGTGAGAAGTGATTCAATATCCTCGCCCACATAGCCCGCTTCTGTCAGCACAGTCGCATCTACTATAGTAAAGGGAACATCGAGCAGTTTGGCAATCGACTTGGCGAGCAGAGTTTTTCCGGTACCGGTCGGACCAACCATCACAATGTTGGATTTCTCAAACTCTACATCATCTTCTTCTACCTGCTGGTTTATTCGCTTATAATGGTTGTATACGGCAACCGACAGATATTTTTTAGCCTCGTCCTGACCTATGACATACTGATCGAGAAATTCATGAATCTTCTTAGGACTCGGAATCTTGTGATTTTTCTTATCAGACTTTTTATCAGCTTTTTGCTGAACAAGCTCTGCATCGCGCTGCTGATCTATGAAGTCTATGCATTCCTCACAGATAGTCAGATTGTCATATATGGTTACCACATGATTTGCGGCCGTTTCCTCACGACCGCACATCACGCATCTTTTCGCTACTTTCTTAGCCATAATTTATTACTCCTCCTTGCGCGGATTTACAAGCACTTTATCAATCATGCCGTATTCCTTAGCTTCGCGGGCAATCATCCAGTAGTCTCGGTCGGAATCCTCCTCTACTTTCTTGAAGGGTTGGCCGGAGTGTGTGGAGATTATATTGTAAAGCTCCTCTTTGAGTTTCAGGATCTCGCGCGCGGTAATCTCAATATCGCTGGCCTGACCCTGAATGCCACCCATGGGCTGATGAATCATCACGCGCGAATGAGGCAACGCGAAACGCTTGCCATGCTCTCCGGCCACCAGCAGAACCGCAGCCATAGATGCAGCCATACCTGTGCAGATGGTCGAGACATCTGAATTGATATACTGCATGGTATCATATATGCCCAGACCTGCATAAACAGAACCGCCGGGTGAGTTGATGTAAAGGCTTATATCCTTCTCGGGGTCTACCGAGTCAAGATATAGAAGCTGTGCCTGAATTATGTTGGCGCTTTGATCAGACACCTGTGTGCCCAGAAATATGATGCGATCCATCATAAGACGCGAAAACACATCCATCTGAGTCACATTCAGCTGACGCTCCTCAAGAATATAAGGATTCATATAGTCGGCATGAGGATTGCCGCCCGAAATGATGCCTGAAGCTGAAGCAGCCTTGTCAATACTGCGGGTATATGAATCAAGTGTATTGGAACTCATGCCGAGGTGATTCACGGCATAGTTGCGAAAATCATTAGTCATATTCATCTCAATAATTCTTTAATCAGAGTCACTATACTCTTTATATAACAATATCAACCCGGGGATTTCTCTTTTTGAAATCCCGGAGTTGATATTGTTGTAGCAATAACTGTGCCAAAGTTTCGCGATGCGAAACTTATTTACTTCTCTTCCGGATTTGCGAAGAGTGCGTTGAACTCATCGACAGTTACCTGCTTGTCATCAAGAGTCACAGCCTCACGGATTGCACCGAAAAGCTTCATATCGCTTGTCTGGCGATAGATAGAGCTGCGAGACTTCTCATCTTTGAGAATTTCGGATGCAAAGTGTTCAACAGAATCCTCGGGCACATTGGTCATGCCGTATTGCGCGAACTGGTTGCGGGCCATCATGCGAGCAGTGTTGAGCAAATCCTGCTCTTCAACCTTAACTCCGAGTTCTTCTGTAATTTTCTCCTTTTCGATATCCCACACGAGCTGCTCGCGGATATTGGCATATTCCGCCTCAATATTCTCAGCATTCAGATCCTTATTCTGCGCGATAAGGAAATCCTTAAGCACTTCATCAGGAAGTTCGATTGCGCCTACTTTCTCGCGGATTACCTTTTCGGCATCCATAGTGAAGCGGAAGTTCTGGTCTCCTTCGAGCGAGCCGGCAATCATGTTGCGCACAGCCTCACGATACTGGTCTTTATCTGTAACTGAATCACCGAATACCATCTTGAAGTATTCTTCATTGAGTTCGGCGGGCTTGAGAACTATAATCTCCTTGATGTCGAAACGGAAGTCTCCATGATGCTTCTCAGCCTCCTCTTTGGGAAGATTCAGCATAGATGACAGTTCTGTGGGATTGCTCTCGCAGGTCGCTGCCGGATTGAACACGACCTCATCACCGACTTTCTTGCCGAGGAATATCTTGGCCTGATCTTCCGATTTGAAGTACTGAGGTGCCACAATACCATTCTCAACTACTACACCATTCTCTTTGACGGTGCCATCTTCGTTGAGCTCGGTTATCACGCCCTTGACAAGTGCGGTTGCATCAACCTCCTCACCGGGTTCCTGCTTGCCGAAGCGACGGCGCAACGCCTCATCCTGACGATCAACCATCTCCTCTGAAACAGTGATTGTGTAGTAAGGAATCTTCATATCCTTGTCGACCTTGAGGTCTATCTCAGGAGCAAGACCCACCTTGAACTTCAGTGTGAAGTCTTTTGAATCCTCATTGATAGCGTTAGCTTTGTCAGGCACAGGATTTCCGAGCACCCTCAGATTGTTCTCCTTGATATACTCAAAAAGGGCA
Organism: uncultured Muribaculaceae bacterium; assembly: GCA_947175145.1. GTDB lineage: Bacteria > Bacteroidota > Bacteroidia > Bacteroidales > Muribaculaceae > Lepagella. The sequence continues at coordinate 19,727 of CAMWLY010000027.1, forward strand.
TCACCTACGAGCTTATTGATTTCATCATATTTCACTGCGTTGCCATATTTCTTGGCAATTACGGCTGCAGGAACTTTACCGGGACGAAATCCGGGCTCGGCGTGAGTCTTACCGATCTGCTTGAGCTGCTTGCTAACCTTTTCTGCATAATCAGCTTCCTCGATTACCATAGTGATTTCACCGAGCACATCGCTGATCTTCGAATAATCTATTTTCATTTTCTTAGATATTGTTTTTCTATATAATTATTCATTTCGCGATAATGGAGGCGGAGCAGCCATGCGCCTCGCCTTCTATTATCCTATATTGCTAACAATCCCGCTGACTTATTACTGCAAGATTCTCACAAATGAAATGCAAATTTAACAATTTTTCCGAGTTATTTCAAGAACTCAGTCAAAACTTTGACCATATCGATATGATCGCTCACTGCTGCTGTCTCGCGCGCGGAGTGCATGGCCCATATAGCATTGCCTACATCTACCCCCCTGATATCAAGTTGCACACTCGATATATTTCCGAGTGTCGAACCGCCGGCCACATCAGCATGATTCACAAAATATTGACAACCGACACCGGCTTTTTTGCACAGTTGGCGAAATACCGAAGCGCCGTCTGAATCTGTCATATACTTACAGTTGGCATTAATTTTAACAACCGGTCCTCCACCTAATACCGGGTGATTCGTGGGGTCATATTTTTCATTATAGTTCGGATGCCAACCATGCGCATCATCTGCCGAAATCATGAAGGAATGCGCTATCGCTCTGTGGAAAGCTTGCGCGTCACCGGGATTCTGAACAGCACATATCCTCTCCAGTATGTGTCTGAGCACCGGTGAATGTGCTCCCTGTTTTGTGGCCGAACCGGTCTCTTCATTGTCGAACAATGCTAATATTCCGGTTGAGTTGCATTCGCTATCTGCAGTGTCAAGCATTGCCTCCAGCCCCGCAAACGCCATCGAAAGATCATCTATTCTTGCCGACTGGAAATATTCATGTTCAAGACCTACCAATCCCGCCGGTTCGCAAGGATAAAGGCTCAGCTCATAGTCTATCAGATCATCTGCGGTAATCTTCCGATCCGAAATCAACTGACCCATAGAGTCCTCTACATGACAATTGCCTGAGTTGATATGCTCGAGTATCTTGGAGCGTATCACACCTCCGTTGCGCTTGAATTCTTCTATCTGCTCCGGATTAAAGTATCCTACAACCGGCTTCATATCTTTCTGCACCGAAAGAGGATTTCCCTCATTGACCGCGCGATTGAAATGAATCGCCAGATGCGGAATTGTAGCTATGGGTTGTTTGAAATCCAGAATAACGGTTATGGGGTGAAGCGGATCCTCCTGATTGGCGATTGACACACGACCGGCCATCGAGAGGGGTCTGTCGAACCATGTGTACATGATTCCACCTCCATATTTCTCAACATTGAGCGAGACTACTCCCCCGTCGCCATAAATCTCGCAGTTAGGTTTCAGTTTGAAGCAGGGGCTGTCGGTATGCGCGGATATTATTCTTGCTCCGGCAGAGCGCAAATCTTCCTTACCAACTTTTAATGCAAAAATTGCAGTGCCATTTTTCTCCACAAAGTAGCATCCGCCCGGCTCAAGCTTCCATTCATCGGCTTCTTTCAGCTCACTGAACCCTTTGGCAAGTAATTCGCGCTTCACTACTTCGACAGCCCAAAAATTGCATTTGGACTCATCGAGCATCTGCAGCAATCTCGATATAATTTCTTTGCTGTTGTTTTTTGATATCATGGTATTCTGATTTTTTATATGCTCAATCTTCCTGTGGATTGAGTCTCACGTGGTTAAGAGCGCGAAGCACATTGCATAATGTCTGCGACCAGTATTCATCGAATTTCTCGCGGCATTCCCTGACTGCAGACACCGACTGCTCTCCATTGCTCTCCTTTATTACCGAAATGAAATTATACAAGGGCTGAAATATATCGGCAAGGGATTCTGCGATACTTGCAGCAATCGGAGTATCGCTATATTTCATATCCTCTTCGAAAGTCTCGAGGAAGAGATCTGCCGGACCGAGAAGCATCTCAACTTTACGACGCACACTGTCATAAAACACTTCATCTACATAATCCGGTAAATAATCGTCATAATCCTCCTCGGTATCATTAATATCTATATTCAGAAATCCTACATAGATACGCGGCAACTTGTCGAGCATTTCCTTTACAAATTCTTCGACTGTCACATCGCGCGCCTGCTCCATGGCTATGCAGTATTCCGACGCCAATGCTGTGAGATTTAAGATTTCCCGACGCAATTCGGAATCCGAACTTAAATTATCATTATTCATAAAGCTTCCTTTCTTCAATATATTCCCTCACATTATCCGGCACTATATATAACAAGGAGTGTCCCGATTTCTTCCACTCTCTGATAAATGATGATGACAAGAGCACCATTGGAGCATCTTCAAGGATTGACACCCCCGCCGGCAATGATTCCTGTACCACAGGATACCCCGGGCGTGGATATATCACCGGTGCGAACTCCGCGATTATTTTTTCACTATTTTTCCACTTATCAAATATCAGCCAGTTATCCGAACCGATGAGTAGTCTGAATTCATGCTGAGGGTACTCCGCCCCGAGCTTTCGGAGAGTGTCATAGGTATAGTGTGGCTGATGATTATGGATTTCAACATCGCAAACTTTTACAGCAGGCAGTGAGGCGGCTATCAATTCACACATGGCAAGCCTATCTGCATCCGGGGCAGGCTGTGTCGCCGTTTTCAGCGGATTAACCGCATTCGGAAGAAGCCAAACCTCATCGGCCACTCCGCATTGTGATGCGTATGACGCGACTACGGCATGACCCTCATGTATCGGGTCAAAACTTCCACCGAATACCAGTATTTTCATCTCTCTATAAATTCCTTGATCAGACAATCCACAGTGTTTACTGCCCGCTCCAGATCATCATTGATTACCTGGCAATCGAATTTAGAGGAGAATCCTATTTCAAATTCGGCCTTTGAAATTCGCTGTCTGATTGAATCTTCGCTGTCGGTGTTTCGCTCACGCAATCTCTTCTCGAGTGTCTCAATCGAAGGTGGTAATATAAAAAGCGCCAGAGCACGCTCTCCAAATTGTTTCTTTACATTTATGCCACCCTTCACATCGATATCCATAATCAGATTTCGTCCCGACGATGTAACCCTCTCCACCTCACTTCGGAGTGTGCCATAGCAAGTACCGGCATACACCTCTTCCCACTCCACAAATTCATTGGCATCAATTTTCCTTTTGAATTCATCAGGGGTCAGAAAATAATATTCGCGACCATTCTGCTCTTCGCCGCGGGGTGCCCTGCTGGTAGCCGAAATGGAGAAACCG
>CAMWLY010000028.1 GCA_947175145.1 uncultured Muribaculaceae bacterium
ATTGATTATGTTTAAAATATAAGCTTTAGCAACTCTATAATTTAAAACGCAAATATAACCAAATATTTCGGTCATTCAAAATTTATCACTGTCTTGAGCGACTCTTAATAGTTTGGGATTATTCCGATTACTACTGCATTACGCATCAGGCCGGTCTGCAGATTATTTGCTTTGAAATTGCGCATATCGAACCGGTAACCGACTTGCAGTCCTGTTTTGCCCAAATCCAGACGAAGTGCTATCAGATTATCGATGGCAAACGCATTGCCCCACCATCCGAAGTGCACTAAATCACGCCTGTTGCCAAGATATATCTCATAAAATGATTCTCCGTATCCGGGGCAGAAAAAAGCTCCTATGGCCGGTATTCTCACCTCATCGGTTAATACGACCGGAATTTTTCCCCATTTCATGTTCAGGCTCAGCGATGCCTGCGCATCGAATCCGGCGTATGCAATAGCAGTCACTGGATTGTTGCCGTTGCGCAGTGAGTACAGCGCTCCGCCATAAATATCAATCATCGGACCCACGGTCAGCTTCCATTTCCCGGCAAACTGATGTTTCCACCCCATACCCCAATTGAATCGGGCCGTGAGTGCAGGCATATTGGCATTGCCTATAGGATTCTCTGTATAATTAAAATCTACTGCGGCTTCAAAACGCATCACACACCGATCGCTCCACCGCTGAAAATCTTTGGTCCAGCTGCCGCTCAGGGCCATATCTAATCCACTATAATAGAGAGGCGAAAGATATGTCGAGAGATTGCGCGCTCCCCCGACCTCCATACTGTATACAGAGGTTACAGGTCTCTTGGCACAATTATCTTGAGCCCGAGCCGGCACAGCTGCAAGTAAAGATGCCATAACGGCGGCAAGAATTATGATAATCCGCTTAGAGCTCATCAAAAAGCGATGGTTGAGAATCTACAGGTTTTGATACTTCTTCATCAATACTCACCGCGGAGTCAATGCCGGATTCCGCGCTATCGGCATCGGAGACAACCTGAACAGGCTCGCTCTCCGCATTCAACTCGGTCTCCTCTGCGGGTTCAGGTTCCGGAGTGACATCTTCTATCGAATCCAAGTCCCATGTGGTGAGTCGTTTACCCTTGGCCTTGACAGATTTCAGCGATATAAACTCTGCTGCATCAATCTCCATAGCAGGCCGTGTGGCATCATTCCCCTTGAAAGTGAGTCGCAGTATCGGATTCTCCTTATCAGTGAGCATCAATATATCTCCCCCCTCTTCGCTGCCCACAAAGCGCACCGGTTTGGGAGAGGGTTCAAATTTGAAGCGTTTCAGATATGGATACCCCAGTGCTTTATCATAGAGAGCAAGCGTCCACTCCTTGTCAGCGTCGAATTTTTCGATTCGTAGTATATTGTCATCATAATGATTGGAATCTGAATATGAAGATGTGAAGTATTCGCCTGTAGTGGTGATTATCAACACCTTATCATCTCCCTGGAAGATTCCGAGGCTTTCTCCCCTATGGTCATAATTCAAGCGAATCACATCGCGGTCGAACCAGACTTCGCGGCCACCTAAAGTAGAATGCCCGCGACGCTCGAGTGTGATGGACTTGACCTTGAATTTTGTTACAAGGTTACCCAAACTCTCCTTACCCTTGATCAGAAGCGATGCGAAGTCCAGAGTCAATTCTGTATTGCGGGGTCTGCGACCGGTGCCATTGGGTTCATCGAGCAGACTAACGCGCACACTTTCGGCTTCACCATTAGGATTGGCGGTTATCCATTCCACCCTTGACCCGGGGAGTCCCTTGGTCATGTCATATTCTTTATCGCGGGTCAGACCGGTTATATAGAATCGCTTCATGTAGTAGTTACCGGCCTTGCCATTGCGGTATACTACATTATAAATCGTGCGTCGGTCATTTTTCTTAAACAGGCCGATGTGGATTATCTTATTAGACTTGCTCTTGCCGACATAGAGTTTATCGGCGGCACGCACTATCTTATATGTGCCATCGCGATATACCACCAGAATATCATCGAGGTCCGAACATGTAAACAGGAATTCCCCCTCCTTTAATCCGGTGCCGATAAACTGACCCTCGGCATCATAGTGCAGGCGGCGGTTTGCCTCCGCAACCTTGGTCGCCTCAATCGAATCGAAGCTGCGGATAGTGGTAAGTCGCGGATAATTATGACCATATCGCTCCTTGAGATGCAGATACCAGTTCTCTGTGGTCTCGATGATATGCTCCATGTCATGAGTCAGGCGTGCAATCTCCTTATCAAGTCTTGCAATCTTCTCATCGGCCTTTGCGGAATTGAATTTAAGGATACGCGCCATCTTTATCTCCCACAACCGGATTAAATCATCGTCGGTGATGCTGCGGAAGAATGATTGCTTGTATGGCTCAAAGAGAAGGTCCAATCTTCTTATGGCCGTTTCCATATCAGGCGCCTGCTCTATCTGGCGATCCTTATACATTCGCTCCTCGATAAATATTTTTTCGAGCGATGCGAAAAGCTGACTCTCTCTTGCTTCTCCGAGCGCTATCTCGAGTTCCCGGTGCAATATCTTTTTGGTGCGATCCACAGAATCACGCAGAAGGTCGCTTACGCTCAGGAATTCCGGCTTATTATCGCGAATTACACAGCAATTGGGTGATATCGACACCTCGCAATCTGTAAATGCATAAAGCGCGTCTATCGCCTTATCGCTGCTTGATCCGGGAATAAGATGCACGATTATGCGTGCCTCTTTTGATGTGTTATCATCGACCTTGCGAACCTTGATTTTACCTTTCTCCATAGCAGTGAGTATGGAGGTAATGAGGGTTCCGGTAGTTTTGCCAAATGGCAATTCTGTGATTACAAGTGTCTTATTGTCTATTTTTTCGATTTTTGCCCTGACTTTTACCGACCCGCCGCGAGCACCGTCATTATATTTTGATGCATCGAGCAATCCGCCTGTCTGGAAATCAGGCAGCAATCTGAAAGGGCGGTCATGCAGGTAATCGATGGCGGCATCAATTATCTCGTTGAAGTTATGCGGTAATATTTTGCTGCTTAGGGTCACTGCGATACCTTCCACTCCCTGAGCGAGCAGCAGAGGGAACTTCATGGGGAGAGTGACCGGCTCTTTATCGCGGCCGTCGTAACTCGGGGTCCACTCTGTGAGTTTCGTAGAGAATGCGGCCTCAACCGCCAATTCTGAAAGGCGCGCCTCGATATAACGCGGAGCCGCAGCGCGGTCACCGGTCTGAATATTTCCCCAGTTTCCCTGAGTATCAATAAGCATCTGCTTCTGACCGAGCTGCACGAGAGCATCACCTATCGAGGCATCGCCATGAGGGTGAAACGCCATGGTTCGCCCTACAATAGTCGCAACCTTGGTGAAACGTCCGTCGTCGAGTCGCTGCATAGTGTGAAGAATACGACGCTGCACCGGCTTCAGGCCATCTTCAATTCGCGGCACGGCTCGCTCCAGAATCACATATGATGCATATTCACAGTACCAGTCGCGAAACATTCCCGACAAGCCTGTCTTTCGGTCATTAGGAGAAAACACTTCTTAAGTATTGAGTCTTTATGGATTAAATGCGAATAATTAGAATTCAAATGCTGTTGCCATGCGCGCTTTCTCAAGTTCTTTATGGTCGGCATCGCCCCGGCAGACAAAGGGGTGAATGCTTATACCGCCACGGGGCATAAAGCGACCCTCGACCTCGATATAGCGCGGATCCATAAGCTTGCTGAGGTCATTGAGTATAATATTCACACAATCTTCATGAAAATCACCATGATTGCGGAAACTGAACAGATAAAGTTTCAGGCTTTTGCTCTCCACCATGCGCACACGCGGTATGTAGCGGATATAAATATGGCCGAAGTCCGGCTGTCCGGTCTTGGGGCACAAGGTTGTGAATTCCGGGCAGTCAAAACGCACCACATATTCCCGGTCGGGGTGCTTGTTTTCAAAAGTTTCAAGCACTTCTGGATTATATTGGTCGCTATATTTTGTGCCCTGATTACCGAGAAGGGTCACACCCTCAAGTTCCTTTTCTGTTCTCATTTCACAATTTTTAATCAACTTCCGGCAACCGCATGTCGGAGCGGATTGTTGGAATTATAAAACTGTTTAACCTTTGTAAGTCGCGCTATTATCAGCAGATAGCATGACCTACAAATATAGCAAAAAAATTGAAATTATGAATGACATTCTTGATACTGCCGAGCGTCGGGAGCTTCCCGACGATGTGTTCGGATTACCCGAACGTCGCGAATATCCTATGCCCGATGCAGCCCATGTGCGCGCCGCCGAGGCTTATTTCCGATATTGTCCGGAGAATTTGCGTACAGAGCTTGCGCGTAATATCTTAAAATTTGCTGCCCGCTATGGTGTCGATGTGCAGAGTCCCACGATTCTCTCTTATGCCAACGAGTGATTACTCCTCATAGAGAGTCGGGTCGGGGATTCCGGCTAAGAGAAATGCTTCGCGACGCTCCACACAGGTGCCGCACTTGCCGCAATGGCGTGCTCGCCCTTTATAACATGAGTATGTGAGAGAATAATCCACACCCAGCTCGGCCCCGCGCCGGGCGATATCTGATTTGGTGATATCGGTATATGGTGCATATATCGATACTCCATCATATGTGCCTTCCTCCATGGCGCGGCTCATGGCATCTACAAATCCGCGGCGGCAGTCGGGATAAATGGCATGGTCTCCGCCATGATTGGCGATAAGCACATGTTTCAGGCCCCGACTTTCGGCCAATCCACAGGCCACCGACAGCATTATACCATTGCGGAAGGGCACTACCGTGCTCTTCATATTCTTATCTTCGTAATGACCCTCGGGAATATCATCTGCGCCCGAAAGCAGGGAACTTTCGAAATATTTTCCCATAAACTCCAGAGGTATCACCAGATGCTCTATACCGAGAAGCTCGCACTGACGGCGTGCGCATTCTATCTCACGCGCATTGTGATTCGAGCCATAGTCAAAAGTCACGGCAAGCGCAATCCGCTCCATGCAATCATGCAGAAGAGTTACCGAGTCAAGTCCGCCGGAGAGTACTATTATAGAATCTTTCTTCATCTGTTAAGGTATTCCGAGATAACGATGCAGCTGCACCGAGAGTGTCCACCGGGGGTCTGCGAGCACACGCTGCAAGGTGCGCAGTCGGTTTGCCTCGCGCTGCTGCTTATCCTCCACATAGCAGGGCTGCAGATACATCAGAGTCTTATCGCCTTTGCAAGGGAGATTAAAATAGTTCTCAAGCGGCTGTCCCACATCGACGACCTTGATTTCATCGGCATAATCCACAGCCAAGGGGAGTTCCACCTCACCCGAGATTCCTATCTTAGGGGAGACTGTAACCCAGTCGATATCGCGCGGCAGGGGGACTGTGCCATTGGTTTCGATTGCAATTTTCTTGCCTGTGGCCCGCTTGAGCAGGTGTATAAAATCTGAATCGATCCATAAGGCCGGCTCGCCACCGGTCAGCACAACCCACTCGGCGGTATAAAGCTTCACTGCATGAATTATGGCATCGTCGGCCATATACATACCCTCCGAATGGTTTGTATCGCAGAAGGGGCAATTCAGGTTACACCCCGAAAAACGCACAAACACCGACGGGTAGCCGGTGTGGTGCCCCTCACCTTGGAGGGAATAAAAGATTTCGTTGATTTTTTTCATCGCAATAGGGCGCGCAGCATACTACTCTTCGCCCCGGTCATAATCATCGTTGATATAGCTCGCCATATTATCCTGACTCTCCTCTACATCCACGCGATAGCAATGCGGAATCTCATTGCATATCCAGCGGGCTATATTTTCAGCCGTAGGATTGATGTCGAGCACATGATTGAGCACCTTATGATCAAGACGCTCTATGATATGGCGCTTGATGTGGGAGAAATCAACCACCATACCGTTTTGGTCCAGCTTTTTCGACCTACATTCTACAGTTACTGTCCAATTATGGCCATGCAGATTGGTGCATGCGCTCTGATATGAGAGCTCAAGCTGATGGGCGGCACTAAATTCAAATGTTTTTTTAACGATATACATAATTCCGGTGGTGTAAATGGTGGGGGTTATTGATAATCTCTCACTATTTAACGCTCCTTAAAGCATTGTGGTTCACACGGTTTTTTTAGCACGCGATGCTCTTTTCTTGGGAGCGGGTGCCTCTACGACTTCCTCTTCGATGCCGGCCAATGCGCCATCGATCATAATTCGGCCGCAATATTCGCATACAATTACCTTCTTGTGCATCTTGATTTCAAGCTGACGCTGCGGGGGAATTCTGTTAAAGCAACCACCGCAGGCATCGCGCTGCACAGCCACGATTCCGAGACCATTGCGTGCATTTTTGCGAATGCGCTTGAATGCAGCCAGAGTGTAGTCATCTATCTCAGGTTCGATATTCTTAGCCTCCTGCAGAAGCTTCTCCTCCTGCTCCTTGGTCTCGCTGACGATTGATTCGAGTTCCTGACGCTTCTGCTCGAGGATATGCTCATTGTCAGTCAGTTCTTCGCGTGCACGGTCTATCTCGGCCTGCTTGACCTCTATCTTGGCCTGTGCGTCGCGGATATGCTTCTCGCAAAGCTCGATTTCCAGATTCTCAAACTCTTTCTCTTTCTCAAGATATGAGTACTGGCGGTTGTTCTCTACGTTGGCAATCTGCTCTTCGTAGTGAGCAAGTTTCTGCTTGCGAGTCTCAATCTCACCGCGGTTTTTCGACACCTCGGCATTGAGGGCCTTGAGTTCCTCCTCAAATTTTTTGATACGTGTCTGATAGCGCACTATCTCATCTTCGCGGTCCTTAACCTCGTTGGGAAGTTCACCTCTCAGAATTTTGATACGATCTATCTCGGAGAGTATGGTCTGAAGCTGGTAGAGAGACTTCAGTCGATCTTCAACACTGCGCTCCTTCTCGTTTTTCTTGTCTGCCATTTTTGGTTTTCTTATCTATTGACAACTCCGAAGCCGGCTCCGGGTCATCTTGATTTTTCTTACATTACTGCCACCGGATTTCTCTGATCATCGGAGAAATAGACCACCATATCCGGATATTTTTGTCTGATTATTCTCGACAAAACCCTCATCGAACAGAGTTCCGATTCATAGTGTCCGATATCGGCAATTACTATCTGCTGACCATAGTTGGTGAAATCATGATACTTCACATCACCGGTCACATACAGGTCGGCTCCTGCTGCCAGAGCCTCGGGAATCAGGCTTGCACCGGAACCTCCGCATAGAGCCACACGCTTGATTACCAGTGCATCGCTCTGAGAGGAGTAGCGCATAGCCCTGACATTGAATTTTTCCTTGACTTTGCGCAGAAATTCCAGTTTGGGAGTCGGCTCGATGGAGCCGATCACGCCCAGTCCGCTGTGCGGGTCATTATCACGCTTTTCAAGCACCTCAGGATTCTTGACTCCCAAAATCCGGGCCATTTCATGGCTCACGCCATTCCATGCCGAATCCAGATTTGTATGCGCCGAATACACGGCCATATCTTTTCTGAGAGCCTCCATGACCATAAGCTGAGTGGCATCGGCACCGGTCAGATTTTTCAGCCCCTTGAATATCAGCGGGTGGTGAGAAACCACCATGTTGCACTGACGGCGGCTCGCTTCGCGCATCACTTCGGGAGTGACATCGAGACAAAGCATCACGGCAGTAACCTCAGTCACCGGGTTTCCAACCTGAAGGCCGGCGTTATCGTAATGCTCCTGCAGCATCTTCGGAGCGAACTCCTCGATGGCAGCCGCTATATCAGCCACTCTCACTGTCATATTATTTATCCTCCTGTTTGGGGGCAAGTGCTATCTGAAGTTCATCGAGCTGCAGCTGGTCTATCGGCGAGGGACTTTCATTCATCACATCGCGACCGGAGTTATTCTTCGGGAATGCGATTACATCGCGGATTGTATCCAGGCCTGCAAGTATTGACACAAATCTGTCGAAGCCGAGTGCAAGACCTCCGTGAGGCGGTGCGCCATATTTGAATGCGTCCATCAGGAAGCCAAACTGCTCTTTTGCTCTTTCGGGAGTGAAACCGAGTAGTTCAAACATGGTATCCTGCAATTCGGCATCATGAATTCGTATTGAACCGCCACCCAATTCGGTGCCATTGACCACAATATCATAGGCAGTCGCACGCACTTTGCCGGTGTCGGTGTGCAGCATCGGCACATCTTCAGGATTAGGTGCTGTGAAGGGGTGATGCATCGCATAGTAGCGCTGAGTTTCCTCGTCCCACTCAAACAGGGGGAAGTCAACAACCCAAAGGGGAGCGAATACATTCTTGTCGCGCAGTCCGAGACGGTTTCCCATCTCCAGACGAAGTTCACAGAGTTGCTTGCGGGTCTTCATAGCTTCACCGCTCATCACAAGCAGAAGGTCACCGGGGTTCGAGCCGGCTTTCTCTCCCCAGGCTTTGAGTGCGGCCTCATCATAGAACTTACCCACAGAGCTTTTTACGGAACCATCGGGTTCAAACTTGACATATACCAGACCTTTGGCTCCTACCTGCGGACGCTTCACAAACTCTGTGAGGCCATCGAGTTGCTTGCGGGTGTAATCAGCGGCTCCGGGCACACAGATACCCACCGTGAGCTCCGCATCATCTACCACAGAGAAACCATGACCCTTGGCAAGGTCGGTAAGATCCACAAACTCCATGCCGAAGCGGATATCCGGTTTATCGCTGCCATAGCGTGTCATGGCCTCTTCCCAAGTCAGACGCGGGAACGGCTCTGTAAACTCGATACCTTTCACATATTTGAAGATGTGCTTCACGAGCCCTTCGAATGTCTCTATTACATCTTCCTGCTCCACAAACGACATCTCACAGTCTATCTGAGTAAACTCCGGCTGACGATCGGCACGAAGGTCCTCATCGCGGAAGCACTTGGCTATCTGGAAATAACGGTCGAAACCTGAAACCATCAGCAGCTGCTTGAAGAGCTGCGGCGACTGCGGCAAAGCGTAAAACTCTCCGGGGTTCATGCGTGACGGCACCACAAAGTCGCGGGCTCCCTCGGGAGTAGATTTTACAAGAATCGGTGTTTCAACCTCCAGGAAGCCCTGAGAGTCGAGATAGCGACGAATCTCGAATGCCATCTTATGACGAAGTTCAAGATTCTTGCGCACCATGGGGCGACGCAAGTCAAGATAGCGGAACTTCATGCGCAAATCATCTCCGCCATCAGTGTTATCCTCGATAGTAAACGGTGGAATCTCGCTGCGGTTCAGAATCTTGAAATCATCAGCAATTACCTCGACATCGCCGGTGGGAAGCTTGGAATTTTTCGACGTGCGTTCCTCCACGCGACCTGTAATCTGCACCACAAACTCACGTCCAAGTTTATTGGCACGCTCTGCGAGTTCGGGATTTATTTCATTGGTAAATACCACCTGGGTGATACCATAACGGTCGCGGACATCTACAAATGTCATGCCACCCATCTTTCGGGTTCGCTGAACCCACCCGGCAAGTTTAACCTGCTTGCCGGCATCGGCGAGACGCAACTCGCCACACGTCGTATCTCTATACATAATCTTGATTAAGACCGATATGTCAATCATTTCGTGTGCGCTCAAGCGTAATTTTCAGATACACGCTACTGCCATCGCACACTTTAGCACGCAAAGTTAATAAATAATCTTCAAGTATACAATATGTTTCTTCAGCTGTATCTTGACCATGTTCCGCTCTATAACACCGCGGATAGCAGGCGGATTACCACTTTATTCCCTATCGGAGGCTTCAGTAGTGTTCATAAGCTCCCTCATGCGCGAAACTACTACCGAAGTCCGCATAATATCGGTGTACACCCTACGCGCGTAGGGCAACGAGGCAAGCCAAAATATCAATCCCAGCGGCGCAAACCACATCAACGCTTTCCGGATTCCGGCTGATTTAACCGGCCGTAAAATCCATAATGATCGAATCACCGGGAACTCATTGAGAAGCGCTATCACACGGTTGCTCCGCGAATCGGATAGCGCATTTACCGTCTCCTCTACCTCTGCGCCGATTTTATCTATAGGTTCCGGTTCCCATATACCGGACCAATACTGCTTATAACCGGGACGCTGAGCGTGCCCATGCAACCAGGACGCGCAGCCTGATTCAAGTTCTGAGAGGAGATTATTAACCTTTTCTACATCAACCTCGGTGATTACAACCTCCTTGAGCGACACCTGACGCGATTCGGGCAGTCCGAGACGCCTGCGCAGCCATTCCTTATAAAGGTCGGCATTAAACACCGAGGAGTCATTCATCGCCTTATAGGTCACAAAGATACCCAATGGCAGCAACACAAAGGTCGATAGCCACATTCCGGCCCATATCACCCAGTGACCGTCGCGTGCAAGTTTATATCCGGTGTTGTCTATTATATAATACACCAGAAACAGAAGAACGGAAATCACCAGCGGTGTGCCCAGACCACCCTTGCGGATTATCGCCCCCAGGGGCGCCCCTATAAATAGGAATATCAGACATGCCACCGAGAGTGTAAATTTCTTGATAAGTTCTATCTCATGGCGGCGATAGCGACCCTTCTCATCTTCCATCTGAATGGCACGGAATTCCTGTTCGGTGCCGCGCATGGTCATATTTGATTCCGCCTGTGCAAAGATTTTGTCCTGTTTCGATGGGCTCATTTTCTCAAGCAGGGAGTCAAGATTAAGCGGCGGTGCGGATTGCTTCTTGCCTGCCGGAGTGCCGAGCTGATACTGCACTTCACTTGGCAGTTTATAAACAGGTGTATTCTCCGGACGCACGGCAAGCACCGGGAACAGCTGACGCACAAATTGCCGCTTGGAGTCCGCACCTATCGAGTCAATGCGCATCGATATTGAATCGAGCGAATGTGATAGTTCCGATATATTTTTACCTATATATTGACTCTTCATACCCCCCTCATCTATCTTATTGAAGTTGGCATCAAATGGAATCAGAATCTCTTTGTCGGCAAATGATTCCCGGCGGAAAGGGACATTGCGGTCAGCAGTAGCCTGCTCCCTCAAATTTTCAAACTGCTCTCCATGCCACAGATGCAGATAGAGATACCTCATATCTTTTGTAAAGGCCAACCGGGCTGAATCCGCAGTGAGGATTGTGGCATTACTACCTCCGCCATGCACATCATAAATCATGACCCCCTTCATCAGGCCTGTTTCCCGGTCTTTATCTTTGACATAAAGATTATATCCCGGTATCTGGTCATAAAAGGCCCCTTCAGGTATCTCCAATTCAGGGCTCTTCTGTCGGGCTGAAAAGAGAAGCGTCCACATTTTCACCTGAGCGCGAGGTAAAACATCATTCTGAAAGAAGAAAGCCCCCACCGCTATGGCTGATACAAGCACAATCAGAGGAGCCATAGCTTTAATCAGCGGCACCCCCGATGCCTTAATGGCAGTCAACTCCGATTTCTCTCCCATGTTGCCAAAAGTCATCAGGCTTGCCAGCAAGATGGCAAGAGGCAAAGCCATAGGCACCATGCTGAGCGCAGCATAGAAGAAAAGTTCTGCCAATGTGCCGAAAGATAGACCTTTGCCTACCAGATCATCTATATATCTCCACAGGAACTGCATGAGCACGATGAAGAGCACGATGAAGAAGGTCATCGCAAAAAGCGGCAGAAAACTTTTGAGTATGAATAGATATAGTCGCTTAACTACTCTCATGCTGTAGGAGTTGGGTGCAAAGTTACGCTTTTTTTACCAAAAACAAAAAGGGTGACACTACTGTCACCCTCATTGCATTATAGTAATACGTGATATTATTTCACAACTTTTACAGCTTTGCCGTTAGCCACGCGAACGAAGAGACCGTTGGCGGGGTTGAGCACGCGTGCGCCCTGGAGGTTGTAGTAAACAGCCTCGCCTTCAGCTGCCTCGATAGTCTCCACACCGGTATTACCATCAATAAGGAGCTCAGAAGGAATAGAGCTGTTCTTCTTGTCAGAACCGGCCACGAGTGTCAGTTTGATTACGCCACCCTGAGGAATGCTGATAGTGAAGTCGCCACCATCGAACCATGTCTGATAAGTTTCGCCAAACACGGGCTGTTCAGCACCTGCACCGAAGTTGTAAGTCCATGAGCCATCCCAGATTTTCCAACCGGCTTCGATAGTTTCGGGAAGCGTCAAAGTATAAACATTATCCTCGCGATCAAACTTATAAGCATCATTTATATCAGTCCAACCGGGTGTAGTACCTACAAGGTAGAGATCTTTGTACTCGGGAGTCGGAGGAATGGGATCATCACCGCCACCTACTTTAGTGACAGTCATGGTCTGAGTGGGATAGTCGAAAGCTACGTCGAATTTATCACCAGCAGCTGCGCCGGCGATAGTCATGTGACCACCACCCTCAGTAACCTCTGTGGGCACGCCGATTTCAACGGGAGTAGCTGTTCCCCAGAAAGAATCTGCTGTACCATTCCAGATCTTAAGTTCGAATTCACCATCACCGATAGCCTGATCAGTAGAGGTAGCAGTACCATCTTCGTTGAATGCTACACCTGAGGGAGTCCAGCTGTTATAGTCACCCTGTACATTGAGATACCAGCCTGTGTAGTCATCACCGGGGGTCGGAGGTGTGGGAGGATTGGGATCTTCACCATCAGTAGTAATAAGCAGTGTAGACTGACCGTTAGCCACGTATGTAAATGTAATAGTTACTTCACTTGTGAACGCGGTTTTGAGGTTAGCTGAACCACCATCGCTACTTACATTGTAAACCACACCTGCTTTAGGAGTAGGAGAAGCTTCACCCTGTCCGAAGCCAAGGTCCCAAGTACCGTTATTTATCTTCCACTCACCATTGAGAGAACTCTTGGTAATAGTGTAAACATTTCCCTCACGAGTCATCTTATTGACGGCATCAGCAAGAACCCAACCACCGACTGCACCACCGATAAGGTAAAAATCGGGAGCGGCAACCTCACCCTCCCAAGTAGCGGAGATAGAAGTAAGATCCTCATTTATCACATAAGTTACTTCCTTGCCTGTTGCAGGGCTATTTATATTGGCATCACCCTTCACGAGAACGCCATCAGCCTGATTCTCTCCTACTGTCCATTTGCCACCCTGAAGCACTTTACAAGCGCCATTGAACTGAGCCCAAGTACCTTTTACGGTTGACATTTTAAAGTTACCCTTCAGAGTAAAGGTGTACTGACCATTCTCAAGGGAGACCTCCATAGGAGTGCCGGGAGTCCAAGAGGGAGATGTGTTATCTCCTGTAATGTAGAGCTGCGCAGATGCAGAAATAACTGACATAAGCGCGGCAGCTCCGAGCAGTAAAAGTTTTTTCATGATTTAAGTGTAATTATTGTTTTAGGTTAACTAATTATTTGCGTTTCATAGCAGCGGCCTGATTTATCAATACATAATTGACCGCAAAAATGCTTAATATTACAAGTGCGACAAAATTACAGATAAAAAACAATAAATACAATTTTTTTACAAAAATTTTATTTTGTAATTTTGAAGTATGAGGTTAAATATACCGTCAAGGGGTATTTTACTCAGCACCAACAGAGAATAAAAACCAAATTTACCAATATATTATGACACTCTTTGAAAGACTCACTGAGCGCGCCCGCAGCAACCGCAAGCGCCTTGTGCTCCCCGAATCACTTGAACCCCGCACACTTCAAGCTGCTGATCGTGTGATCGCACAAGAGATTGCCGATGTGACAGTTATCGGCAAAAAGGATGAAGTTCTGAAGCTGGCTTTCGAGTTAGGTCTTCCCAATATCGAAAAGGCCAATTTTATCAACGCCGATGATATTGAATATACCGAGCCTTACGCCGAACTTTTCAAGAAGCTCCGTGAGAAAAAAGGAGTCACAATAGATCAGGCGCGTGAGATTGTGCGCAATCCTCTCTATCTGGGCTGCCTTATGATCAAACGCGGTGATGCCGATGCTATGGTGGCAGGTGCCCTCAGTCCGACTTCACATGTGCTTCGCGCCGCTTTCCAGGTGCTCAAAACAAAACCCGGCATATCGGTGGTCAGCGGAGCCTTTATCATGCTTCTCCCCGAGGATTGCAAATTCGGAGACCAGGGCATGCTCGTATTTGCCGACTGCGCGGTAGTGCCCGACCCCACTGCCGAGGAACTGGCTCAGATTGCAATCGAAACTGCCAAGACCACAAAAAATATCGCCGGTCTCGAGCCGCGTGTGGCCATGACTTCATTCTCTACCAAAGGTAGTGCCCAGCATGAAAGAGTGGACAAGGTGATCCGCGCCACTAAACTGGCCAAGGAGATGAATCCCGATTTGCTTATAGATGGCGAACTGCAGAGCGATGCCGCGATTGTGCCCAATGTGGGTGCCATGAAGGCTCCGGGCAGTCCCGTGGCAGGCCGCGCCAACACTCTGATATTCCCCTCGCTCGAAGTCGGCAATATCGCTTATAAGCTTGTGCAGCGTTTGGCCGGTGCAGGTGCGGTAGGTCCTATCCTGCAGGGTCTCGCAGCCCCGGTCAATGACCTGTCGCGCGGTGCCACAGTAGATGATATCGTAAATACTATTATCGTGACCTGCAACCAGGCCATATCATAATCATAACTCCAAAGATTCAACATCATGAAAATCCTGGTTCTCAACAACGGCTCTTCAAGCGTAAAATATAAACTCATAGACTCCGATACTTCTCAGGTACTTGCCGAGGGTGGTGTGGAAAAAATTGGTCTTCCCGATTCATTTCTCAAATTCAAGACCCCCGATGGCCACAAGGAGACTATCGAAGTATCTATGCCCGACCACAAAGCTGCCATCAGCGAGGTATTCAAAGTTCTGACTGACCCGGAAAAGGGTGTTATCAAAAACTTATCGGAGATAGAGGCTGTAGGACATCGCGTGGTCCACGGCATGGAATACTTCAATAAGTCGGTGCTCATCACACCCGAAGTCATAGAGCGCGTTAAGGAATGCTACCCTGTGGCTCCGCTCCACAATCCGGCCAATATTACAGGTATCGAGGCGATTCTCGAATTGCTTCCCGGAGTGCCACAGGTCGGTGTGTTTGACACAGCATTCCATCAGACCATGCCTGCCAAGGCATATATGTATGCTCTCCCTTACGAGACTTACGAGAAATATGGTGTGCGCCGCTACGGTTTCCATGGCACAAGCCACAGATATGTGTCGCAGCGCGCTTGCGAGTTCCTCGGCATCAATCCGGAGGGTGTGAAGATGATAACCTGCCATATCGGCAACGGCGGCAGCATCACTGCAATCAAGGATGGCAAGAGTGTCGACACTTCAATGGGACTCACACCGACCGAAGGTCTGATGATGGGTACCCGCGTGGGAGATGTGGATCCCGGTGCACTCGTGTATCTGATGGAGCGCACAGGTCTTGATGCCAAGGGTCTCCAGAAGATGATCAATAAGGAGAGCGGAGTGCTCGGAGTGAGCGGAATATCTAACGATATGCGCGATATCGAGAGCGGCATAGAAGCAGGCAATGAGCGCGCACGTCTGGCCATGGATATGTACGAATACCGCATTCTGAAATATATCGGCGCCTACGCAGCGGTGCTCGATGGTGTCGATGTCATAGTATTCACAGGCGGAGTCGGAGAGAACCAGACCGGCACACGCGAATATCTGTGCCGTCACCTCGGCTATCTCGGTGTGACTTTTGATGCCGAGGCAAATAAGGTGCGAGGTGAGGAAATAGTGATTTCCGGTGCTGACTCGAAGGTTAAGGTTGTGGTAATTCCGACCGACGAGGAAATGATGATAGCGCGCGACACTGCTGAAATTGTAAGCGAACAAACATGCTGAGCAGTCTGACAGCCATATATTGGAATGCTGACCCGGTGCTGATATCGCTGGGGCCGCTGGCCGTGCGTTGGTACGGGTTGGCATTTGCCATAGGCTTCTGGATAGGTTACAATATAGTGGCCCGCATGTTCAAACATGAGGGCGCCCCCGAACGCTGGCTCGGCAGCCTGCTTGCATATGTGGTAATCGCCACATTGCTCGGTGCACGCCTCGGACATGTGTTCTTCTACGAATGGGACTATTATTCCATACACCCTGAGAAAATCTTGATGATATGGGAAGGAGGACTGGCAAGCCATGGCGGCACAATCGCCATAATCCTGGCCCTATTCCTCTGGTCATGGATTGTCAGCCACAAACCGGCTTCATGGGTCTTCGACAAGATGGTTGTAGCCACTGCCCTTGTGGCGGGTCTGATACGCCTCGGAAACCTGATGAATTCGGAAATATATGGAGCATATACCGATCTGCCCTGGGGATTCGTGTTCCTGCGCAATGGCGAAACTCTGCCGGCACACCCTACTCAGCTGTATGAAGCCGGCTGCTATCTGCTGCTATTCATTCTGCTGATGTGGATGTACTGGAAGCGGAACGCCGAGGAGAGGCCTTGGCTACTGACCGGTGTGTTTTTCATCGGTATCTTCCTGCCGCGTTTCCTTATAGAATATGTGAAAAATGTGCAGGTTGCATCAGAATATCGCCTGATTGAAACTTACGGCATGAATATTGGTCAGATGCTGAGTATACCTTTTATAATACTTGGAGTGGTGCTGGTTATCGTGGCACTGAGCAAGCCTAAAGTGCATTTCGACTTTCCAAACCGATATGCCGATGAACCGTCGGCGTCATCAAAATCTGTAAACAAGAAGGGTGAAAAATAGAGAAAACGCACATATAGCGCCTGCAACGGCACTCTATCTGATACCTGTAGAGATAAGCAGCGCACCGGCAAGCATGTCGGTGCCTGCATATAATATATCGATAGTCAATGGCATACGCCATTTTATAGTGGAGAATCTCCGCACTGCGCGTCGCACTCTGCGGAGATGGAACCGCGAGTTTCCCATAGATGAATGTGAGTTTCATGAGCTCAACGGCCACACAGATGTGCGGGAAATACCGTCGATGCTCGATGCGCTTCGGGCCGGTCACCCCATGGGGATTATGAGCGAAGCCGGCTGCCCGGCTATCGCAGACCCGGGAGCCGATGTTGTCGCGATAGCTCAAACCGAAGGTCTGAGGGTAATTCCTCTGGTTGGACCATCGAGTATCATAATGTCGCTGATGGCATCCGGATTCAACGGACAAGGATTCGCCTTCAACGGCTATCTGCCTGTTCGCGATGAGGAGCGCCTGCGCGCCCTCAGGGAGCTGGAGAGCCGCTGCTCCCGATTGGGACAAACCCAAATATTTATCGAAACTCCCTATCGTAATAACAAGACTATCGAGTTTCTGAGCCGGTACCTCCAACCCGACACACTGCTCTGTGTAGCTTCAGGTATCACCGAACCGGATTGCGAGTCAATCAAGACCAAACCGGCACGGAAGTGGAAATCCAACACCGAAGATTACGGCCATCGGCCTGCTATCTTCCTGATTCACCGTGCCCGATGAAAAAGATACGATTCGACCGACACCCGCAGTTGCCCCTCTGGGAGGATTCAATCGGTTTTGAAGAACAGCGAAATCCAGACTTCAGATCGGGAATTGAAAGCGACCTGATGGAAACGGACTATTCAACGGCAAATCGTCGCCCCAAGATGCACTATATATCTTTTGCATCAGGCTCGAGCGGCAATTCATGCTATATCGGCACCGAGCGTGGCGGGGTGATTATAGATGCGGGGGTTCGTGCCGACATAATAGAAGACACACTCCGCCGGCACGGCATATCCATGCGTCAGGTTCACGGACTGCTGTTGACCCACGATCACTCGGACCATGTGAGATACTCATATAATCTACTCCGCAATAATCGGCATCTCACACTTTTCTGCACTCCGCGGGTGCTCAACGGTTTGCTTCGCCGCCACTCTATTTCGCGCCGTATCAAGGAGTATCACACACCTATATTTAAGGAGATTCCCTTCAAAGTGGCCGATATGGAATTCACGGCGTTTGAAGTGCCTCACGACGGTTCTGACAATATGGGATTCTCAGTGGTCTACGATACGCACCGCTTTGTGTTGGCCACAGATATAGGAAGCGTGACCTCGAGAGCACACTTCTATATGAGTCAGGCGAATTATCTGGTAATCGAGGCCAATTATGACAGCGACATGCTCCGGGTCGGGCCATATCCGGAATACCTTAAAGCCCGAATCCGCTCCGGTAGCGGACACCTCGATAACCGCGACACGGCTGCATTTCTAAGTGAAGTAATGAACCCTGAACTCAAGTATGTATTTTTGTGCCATCTGAGTCAGGATAATAATACTCCGGCCAAAGCTCTCGGAGAGGTGTGCCGAGCACTCGAGGAGCAAGGCTTCTGTGTGGGGCGCGGGGAAAACGGCATCTCTGATCGCAAAGCTGATGTGCAGCTCATAGCACTCCCCCGATTTGAACCTACCCGTAAGTTTATCTTTGACTAAGACCCCGTTCCCCAATATAATAATTCGGAGCAGCATGGAAATGGCGTATCAATATGTGTGGAAATATGGTCTTATGCCACGCAGGCTTCGCACTGTAGATGGTAAAGAGGTCAGGATTATTCACCCGGGGTTGCACAATCGAGATGCCGGGCCCGACTTCAGCGGTGCTCGAATAGAAATCGACGGTACCCGGTGGGCAGGCAATATCGAAGTGCACGTGATGGCTTCCGACTGGTTCCGACACGGCCACGACACCGATCCGGCATATTCAAATGTGATCCTGCATCTGGTTGGCCACAGCGATACAACAGTGCCGGGTGCCAACGGAGATAACATACCCCAGGTTGAAGCACCATTGTCGGAGGGTTTTATGGTTCTGTATAACCGCCTGGCCGATAAAATTTCTGAAGTGGAATGCGAACCTTGGGTCTCAGAGTTGCCTTCGCTTACTATCGCGTCATGGCTTGACACACTCGCCATCGAGCGAATGCAACGCAAGGCGCGCGGCATACTTGATATTCTGGAACAAACCGGAGGAGACTGGCAACGAACATGCTTTATCTTGCTGGCCCGCTCTCTGGGATTCTCACTGAATTCAGACCCGATGGAGATGACAGCCCGCTCGCTGACTCTCAACATACTTGCGCATCATTCAGATGATTCCCTGCAGCTTGAGGCTCTGATTCTTGGTCAAGCCGGATTGCTCGACACCTCTCAGCATATCCTCGATGAATATTACCAGGCATTATGTAGGGAATACTACTTTTTAGCGCGGAAATATGGTCTGAGACCTTTGAGGAGTGATATATGGAAAATGGCACGCACGAGACCGCAAAATTTCCCTGTGCGCCGGCTTGCATTGCTCGCCAATGCCTGCCGGGGCGGTTTTCACCTGCTATCGGAGATTTTAGAGACGCCTTGCGACCCGCCGAGCTACTTAAAACTGCTTGATTGGGAAGTCTCAGGCTACTGGCTGAGAAACCTGAACTTCGGACACCCGGGCACCCGACTGCCGGCCTCACTATCCACAGCCCAAAAGGAATTGCTGCTCATCAATTTCATAGCGCCTTTGCTTTATGCCTACGGTGCGAGAAGCGGCAATCCGGAAGCCGCTGAACGCGGACTTACACTCTGGCAACAGCTCAGACCGGAAAACAATACCTATATACGCCAATGGCACAGAGCCGGTATTCCCGCTCAAAATGCCATGGAATCGCAAGCGCTGCTGCAGCTGCGGCGCGAATATTGCGACCGCAACCGTTGCCTCGACTGCAGATTCAGCTGCGCACTGCTCCGACAGCAGCTTCAACCCGAGAGGGTTTCCGATTGTTGATAATATGATTCGGTTGAATTAATTTTGTAGAATGAATCCGAAAGAGAGAAAAACACACGGCAGGCAGCCTGACAGAGTGCTGACCTTTCACAACAGAACCGACGAGGCGGAAAAACTCATGGACTTCATCGCCAAGATGATGCCCGACGCCAAGCGCAATGATATCAAGAAGTGGCTTCGCTATGGTCATCTGACCATAGATGGCGAGGTCAAAACCGGCTTCGATGCTCCTGTGCTTCCGGAGAGTGAAGTGTGTCTCAATCTCTCACGACCATTTCCGGTATTCAAGCATCAGCGCATACAGATAGTATATGAAGATGACGATGTACTGGTTATCAACAAAGGGTATGGTTTGCTATCGGTTGGCACCAATAGCAAGAAACGCGAGGAAAACGCATACGATATAATGAAAAATTATGTCAAGTCAGTGGATTCGCGCAATAAGCTATGGGTTGTGCACCGCCTCGACCGCCACACCACCGGTCTTATGATGTTTGCCAAGAGTGAGAAAGCCCACGATGTGCTTCGCCACAACTGGAACAATATTATATTGGAACGTCTATATGTGGCGGTGCTTGAAGGTTATCTCGAGGAGGATAAAGGATATGTAAAGAGTCGTCTTGCAGAAAACTCACAATATGTGGTCTATTCTACCGACAATCCCGATGAGGGACGCATTGCAGTCACTCATTATGAGGTGCTCGGACGCGGCAACGGCTACACGCTGGCTCACTTCTCGCTCGACACCGGTCGTAAGAATCAGATACGAGTGCATTCAGCAGACCTGGGCCACCCTATAGCCGGCGATAGAAAATATGGAGCGCAGACCAGCCCTATCAATCGACTCTGCCTTCACGCTCAGACACTGCGCTTCGCACACCCGATCACACGCAAGGATATGAATTTCCAAACCCCGATTCCCAGGGAGTTTAGTAAAATAATAAGGCGATGAATTTTGACAAATCATCTTATTACCCCAAGTCGGCTCTCGACGACGATGAGTCACCGGTCGATACCTCAGTATTGCCTGCCACGGGTGATGACAACGAATTTGAACCCGAACACGTCAAAGTAGACCCCGAATCAGAGCCGGGCCTAATATTGACAGCGATATCCACATTTCTCTCGTGGGCATTGGTGCCGATGTTTATGCCAATCTATGGTCTGATCTTAGCATTCGGCCTTTCGCTGCTGGCATTTACCGGAACCGGTATAAAGTTAGCATTTATCGGAGTGGCGATAGCCTTTAATGTGGTGGTTCCGGCAATCCTCGTGCTGCTTCTTAAGAAACTCGGTTTTGTGAACGATGTCGGCCTTAACGGTCGCCGCGAAAGGTTTATTCCATATATTATATGTATATTGGCACTGGTAGGCACCGCCTTGTTTATGCATTTCAAAGGCGCTCCCCAATGGCTGACCATGTTTTTCTTCGGAGGTGCAGCTTGTGGAGTAGTAGAAGTGATAATAAACAACTGGTGGAAAATCTCGGTGCATTCAGCAGGAATAGCGGGCATTGTCGCACTTCTCGTGCATCTGCAGACAGCAGATTATGTTAATCCCGCCACTATGACCTGGCTGATGATTTCAGTGGGCTGCGCCGGACTTCTCGGAGCTTCACGCATCTGGCTCGGCCGCCACACACTCGGTCAGGTATTGGCCGGTTACACCGTAGGCTTCTGCGGCATATATTTTATGATGTTATGAAATACAGATATCAACGCCGGCATTCGCGCCCGGTGCGTGTCGGGACTGCTCAAATAGGTGGTGACGCACCTATTCTGGTACAGTCCATGACAAATACCTCAACCCTCGACACCGAGGGCTCGGCACGTCAAATCAAGGAGATTGCCGATGCCGGTGGAGTACTGGTCAGACTCACTACTCAGGGGGTGCGCGAAGCCGAGAACCTGGCAGCCATAAGAGATGAAATGCATCGAATCGGCTGCAACGTACCGATTTCGGCTGATGTTCACTTCAACCCGGCAGCCGCATATGCAGCCGCAAAAACCGCTGACAAGGTCAGGATTAATCCGGGTAATTTTGTAGATGCCGCCAGAACATTCCGCAAGCTCGAATATACCGACTCTGAATATGCCGCCGAGATAGAGAGAATCCGGAAGGCATTGGTTCCATTTCTGGAACTTTGTGCTTCGAAGGGTGTTTCCGTGCGCCTTGGAGTGAATCATGGTTCACTGTCTGACCGCATCATGAGCAGATACGGTGATACTCCCGAGGGTATGGTCGAATCGGTGATGGAATATCTGCGCATAGCCCGCGAAGTAAATTTCAACGACATCATAATCTCCATCAAAGCCTCCAATACATCTGTGATGGTCAAGACCGTAAGGTTGCTGTCAGAGGTTATGGAGCGTGAAGATATGGATTATCCTCTACATCTCGGAGTGACCGAAGCCGGAGACGGAGAGGATGGTCGCATAAAAAGTGCCGTGGGTATCGGGGCTCTCCTCCACGATGGCCTCGGTGATACTATCCGAGTGTCACTCAGCGAACCGCCGGCAGCTGAAATACCGGTGGCCATCGCACTTCGCGATTATGTGATGAACCGCGAGAATGAACCGGAAATTTCCACAGCGGAATCCGTAATGCCGGGCGAATCGCGCACTTATGCCGACAAATCGATGCCTCTCAAGGAGTTTATTCTCGACAATCCACCTCATATAGGTATCATTGCAGCCGATATCGACAGATATGTGGCAGAAGGAGGCCGCCAACCGGTAATGATAACTATTCGATATAATTGCAAAGATATCGAAGAGTTGAGAATAAAAGCCGCTGCCGATTTCGGAGCACTTCTGCTCTCCGGCTATGGTGAAGAGATACACATTGAGAACCCAGGTATCCCGGACAAGCAACTGCGCAAGCTTGAGGCTGATATCATGCAGGCCGCTCGCCGACGATTCTATAAAACGGAATTTATCGCATGTCCGAGCTGCGGACGCACCCTGTTTGATTTGCAATCCACTCTTCAAGAGGTAAAGAAAGCCTTATCGGGCAGCGAGTTTCAGGGACTCAAAATCGGGGTAATGGGCTGTATAGTCAATGGTCCCGGCGAAATGGCAGACGCTGACTATGGTTATGTCGGAGCCGGACCCGGGCGAGTGAGCATATATCGCGGCAAAGAATTGGTCAAAAAGAATATTCCTACCGATGAGGCTTTACCCGCACTCCTGAATCTGATACGCAGCG
>CAMWLY010000029.1 GCA_947175145.1 uncultured Muribaculaceae bacterium
AAAAAATCGTGCTCGACTGGATTGCCGGCAAGAATTATCATTTAGGAAATGTAATGAACGCCTTCAGACTCGCAGTAGTAGGCGCATGCCGCGGCCCCCACATGTTCGATATAACCGAACTGATGCCTAAAGCCGAAGTAATCGCAAGATTGCGTCGCGCCATCGAAACAATCAAAACACCGGAAGATTAATCATATCCGTTAACATTTATTGTAGAACCCGCTCTAAATTTATCTACAATATTGAGAGGAATTTATTCGTTATTTTAGGGACATGCAGTGCGCGTGTCCCTTTTATTGTGTCCGCACTTTTCGACTGAATATCAAGTGAACAGAACCTCGAAAATACTATTATCCATAATTATCCCTGCATATCTTGCTCAGCCGGCTCAAGCCCTGAATCCGGAGCACTATGCCGAGCACTCGGCATTGGCCGAGGGGAAATGGGTTCGTGTGCAGGTCAGCGAACCGGGCATGCAGCTCATGAGCGACACCGAGCTCAGACGACTGGGCTTCCCCGACCCGACTAAGGTCAAAGCCTACGGCCTCGGTGGTCGACAGCTCAACAACGGATTAAGCTACAATAATCCCGATGATCTCCCCATGCTTCCGTCGGTGCGCACTTCCAAAGGTCTGGTGTTTTATGCTACCGACAATGTGACCTGGGAAGGCACCTCATCATATTCAAGCAAACCGTATACCCACACGATGCATGAATATTCGCTGGTTTCATATTACTATCTCAGCGATTCGGAGCGAGGCAGCCTTCCGCCGACAGTCGGCACCACAATGCCCGGAGTCTCAAGCCGCACTCCGCGCACCACATTTGCCGAAAGACTGCTGCATGAGCAGGAGATCGAGCCCGCCGGAAACTCCGGAAGCCAGGTTTATGGTGAGGACTTCCGCTCGCGCACATCGCAGACATTTGACTTTTCACTCCCCGGACATGCCGATGATCGCCTCACGGTCAATGTGCGTTTTGCAGCGAAAACCGCAAATTCACCCTCTTTGCTGAAAATCTCGGCAGCCAATCAGTGGGTAGGCACATCATCGGGACACTCTATCCCGACATCGGCCAACGATGTGTATTGCAATGTGATTGAGCCTTGCGATGTCGTTACCGGAATTGATGACCGTGTAAGTCTCAAGCTCGATTACAGCTATTCCGGCACTCTCAGCAAAGCGCGTCTGGATTACATCGAGCTATTTTATAACCGCAACCTGCATCTCGACGGCTCGGAACTGCATTTTTACGACAATTTCAACTCCGGCGATGCAATTGAACTCAGCGGCTGCACTCAGCAGACCATGATTTGGGATGTCACCAACCCGGCAGCTCCGGTTGAAGTGAATTTTACACTTTCCGGAGACAAGGCATTATTTACTATTGCCACTCAGGGGATGCGTGAATTTGTAGCTTTCAATCCAGAGCAGATCAGCCGCAACCCCGTTTCGCCAACCGCTGTCGCGAATCAGGACATACATGGGCTTCCGGTTCCCGACATGGTGATAATCACACACCCTGAATATCAGGAAGGTGCGGAGGCGATAGCGCAAATTCACCGCGAAACCGATGGAATGCTCGTTCATGTGATTGACACCGAGGATATCTATCGTGAATTTTCAGGTGGACATGTAGATGTAGGCGCATGGCGCCGCATGCTCAAGATGTGGCATGACCGCGGCCTTGCAGCCGATGGAGAGCATAAGCTTCAGTATTGTCTCATCATGGGCAAACCGCTCTTTGACAACAAGAAGCTGCTTGCATCAACACGCAGTGCGGGGTTCAACCCGATGCCTATATATGAATCTTTTGATGGTTTGCAGGAGAATTATTCATACTGCAACGATGACTGGATCGGAATGCTCGATGATGTGGAACATTCAATATTCGCGCGCCATCTGGCCAAGATACATGTGGCAGTCGGCCGACTTCCGGTCACAAGCCGTGCGGAGGCTCTGAACATGGCCGCCAAGATAAAGAAGTATACCGAAGAACCTGTGTATGGCTCATGGCGCAACAAGATAATGGTCATAGCCGATGATGATGACAACAACAGTCACTTCAATCAGGCGCAGACCACATGTCGCAACATTCAGAAGGAGCCTGCCGGAGCTGCACTGCTTATCGACAAGCTCTATCTCGACATATATCCGCGTGTCATGACCGGTCTGGGTCCGACATATCCGCAAGCCACCGAGCGCATGATGCGCAACTACAATGATGGTGTGATGTTTACCAACTATATAGGTCACGCGAGCGCCACAGGCTGGGGGCATGAGCACCTGTGGGATTGGTCTTCAATCACCACCATGACCAATAAGAATCTGACCTTTATCCACGCATCGACTTGCGGATTTGCCTACTGGGACGAACCGTCGGTAAGCGGTGCCGAGCAGCTGGTGCTAAATCCGGAAGCAGGCGCAATCGGAATGATTGCCGCCACACGCACGGTTTATATATCAGCCAATGGCGAACTCAACGCCTCTATGGGCAAGGAGCTGATGAAGCGTGATGCAGATGGCAGACCCCGAAGATATGGCGACTTGTTTCGCGAGATGAAAAACAATCGCACCTCGCGCAATACCAATGACCTGCGCTATGTGCTTATCGGAGACCCTGCGGTGCGTATGCCCGGAGGCAGCCACTCAGTAAGTGTGGAAAACATAGCCGGCACCGATGTGACAGTGCGCAATCCGAAATATCCTGAATGCGCCGCAAAATCAACTATTGAAGTCAGCGGCTCAATCAAGAATCATCTCGGTGAGACAGATTCGGAATTCAATGGCACTATAAATCTGCAGCTCTATGACTCGGAGCGTGTCATCACCACACTCGGTCAGGGAAAATCCGGAATCATAACAAGCTATAATGACCGCGACAAACGACTCTCTGCGACCAATGCCGAAGTGAAGAATGGCATCTGGTGCACAATTCTGCGCATACCCCCCGAGATTCAGGGCAATTACTCACCTGCGATGATTTCGGCGTATGCATGGAGCAATGAGGGGAATAAGGAAGCCACCGGCTATTCGAGCAGTCTGTATGTATATGGATACAACGATTCAGAAGATTCCGATAATTCCGGGCCTGTGATCGAGGAATTCTATGTGAACCGCCGTCAGTTCAAATCGGGAGATGTAGTATCACCGAATCCGGTGATATTTGCCACCTTGCGCGATGCATCGGGCATCAACATCTCGCAATCCGGCATAGGTCACAGCATGACTCTTGCTATCGATGACAACGATTACCGCAGTGACCTAAACTCATATTTCGAAACTGATTCTTCTGATCCTAATTTCGGAAGACTTGTATATCCGCTTGAGAAACTTGGCAGCGGGCGCCACACACTGACCCTCACCGTATGGGACAACGCCAACAACGCCAGTCAGCAATCACTGGAAATCAATGTGGGGAGTGCCACTGAACCGACCATTCATGATATCACAGCGAGTGTCAACACGGCTGCTGAATCGATTGATTTCATAATTCAGCTTGACCGCCCCAACACTCAGATGGAGATTTCGACCGGCATCTACGACCTGTCAGGACGCAAAGTTTGGGAATCGGAGAAGACAGTGACTACTGATATGGAGAGCACCACCGCCACCCGATGGGACTATACTGACCGGTCGGGCAATCGTGTGGCCCGAGGCATCTACATATTCCGCGTATATGCTGAAACTCCGGAAGGCACTTACGCATCGAAGTCTAAAAAAATTGCCGTTTCAGCAAAATGAAGACTTTTACAGTAATCCGCAATTACGACAGCCCCGGACTTTGGGAGCACTCGGTGATGGGAGCCGGAGCAAAGAGAATTCTGACAATACCGGACTCATGCATATTGCGCTCCGGCAACGCATATTTTGTTCCTGATTTCTCAGAGAGATTTGAAGTATTTCCTTCAATAGCATGTCGCATCGGACGTCTCGGCAAAGGGTTTGCCGCACGCTTTGCAGGCCGCTATATCGAATCGATGGGAATATGCTGTTGTGCGATTGCCACCCCCATGCTCAGCTCACTTCGGAGTCTGGGAGACCCCTGGAGTGAAGCTTTATGTTACGACAGAAGTCTATGGCTCGGCAATTTAACCGACCCTGTTACGTTTAATTCCTATGGGTCTATAAAAATCAGTGCGACAGACCGCCACGGCAATGAAGTAGCACATATCGACTATGACCCGAACAAGATAACTAACCCACTACCCTCAATTATCGAGGAACTCGCACGCGATAATACACTTAAAAACGGCGACCTGATATTGGTCGCGCTCACACCCGAAGGAATTATATTGGAACCCGGAATAGACATCAAAGCCTCGGCTGGAGTTCTCAATGATACCAATTTGATCGACATCAGAATACGATGAAACAAAACATAAAGAAAGTTCTTGGTCTGGCAATTTGCTGTGCGGCAGCTACATTAACTACTCATGCCGCCAGCGTGGACTATACCACCACCTACACCTATCAATTTGCTCCGCATTCCACCCTATCCTCCGGGAAATGGGTGCGCATATCAATTACCGATAATGGTGTCTACGAGATAACTTACGACAAACTGCGCGAGATGGGCTTCTCAGACCCCTCGAAAGTTGCGGTTTATGGATTACCCGGCTATCTGACCGAGCAGTCATTTACAGACGCCCGCGGCAACTCTATGGTCGATAATGACATCAAGCCTGTAAGTGTGCTTCATACAGCCGACAAGCTGCTGTTTTACGGCCGTGGTGTAGCGAAGATGCAGTTCTCTCAGACCACAAAAGACACACAGATTGTGTATCGTCACACCCGCCTGTCCAGGTCATCATGGGCTGACGAAGCATCATATTTTCTGACCGACAGTAAACCGATACTCTCTGTGGAGAGTGCCGCTGCCACCCAGCATGGTTCTGCAGTTGATGCACCTGTGGCATACGCTTACAAGTATCATGAAAAGGAGCGTCATCAGGGCATGCATGGAGCAGGTCCGCTGTTCTGGGGTGAAGAGATAGCTCCCAGGAAACCGGTTGAATTCTCATTCAGCGTGCCATATTGTGTACAGGGGAGCCGCGCATCACTTCTTTCGGAAATTGCAGTGACCGAAGAGAGATACAGCGGTGTGCTCACTTTGGACTTCAATGGCAAGGAAACTCAGTCTTCTATGGGTGAGAAGAGCGCAAGAATCTGGACTTTCGAGCAGTATACTCCCTCAACCCAGCTCAACGTAGATGATAACCACATCGGCACCTGCAATCTGAAATTCAGCTTGTCAGACCAATACATTCGCTCCATCGGACTTGACTACTGGACAGTCACATATCCTGTATCGCTGGAGTATGCCGCCAATGATGAGAATTTCTCGCAGATACATCTGTCGTTCGGCAGATATTCATCAGCCCAGAAACTGCGTCGTCATCATCTTCCCGCCGGCTCAATAGCATGGGAAATCACCGAATTCGAAGAGCCTATGCTTCTTGACTCAGATGACAATTACTTCTATGTAAACGGCACCGGTTATCATGAAACCATAGTTTTCAATCCGTCGCGTCAGCAGCTTCAGATCCAACCCAACTACGAGCAAATCGCCAATCAGGATCTTCACGCTGAAATCAATAACAACTATGATCTGCTGATCTTTACAACCCCTCAGTTCAAAACTCAGGCAGAACGCCTCGCCAATCTGCATCGCGAAATGGAGGGACTTGGTGTATTGGTTGTGACACCTCAACAGGTATTCAATGAATTCACCTCAGGCACTCCCAACCCGATAGCTTATCGCATGCTTGCCAAGCTGCTGTATCACAACAGCAACCATAGGTTGAAGAATGTGCTGATTTTTGGCCCTATACATGCCGATTACCGCAATGTGCGCGGCATCAGCAACCGACCCGAAGGTCACCCTGTATTCTCACAGTTACCCACATCGATGCAAACCTTCCCGGTTTCGATCCTTGACTATTACGGCTGTGTCGGTGACCGGGTGCTCAACACATCAAACTTCGAGAATGCCCGTGTGCGTGTAGGTGTCGGTGTGCTCCCGGTAACCAATGCATCGCAGGCTGACCGTGTGGTTGAAAACATCAGGGAGTATATGAATTGCAAGGATTTCTCCAACATTGCCAATGAGTATATGTCGGTAACTTGCGAGGGAGACCAACACATTCACGACAATCAGGGAACTCGCTTCTACCATCAGATATGCGAACTCCACGACACCACACTCAACTCAGACCACTCCCACAAAACAGTGTGGACACAAGCCACAGGCAACACCGTGCAGTCAAACCAGTTTATTGACGGATTGCGCGAGGGTAAGATTCTGACAAGCTATTACGGTCACTCCAACCAGTATGCTTTCGGAGGAACTAATGTAAATGTGATTACCAAGCTTGATCTTCGCGAACCCGGGTTCGTATTCTTGGCCGGTTGCGACTTAACATTCCCCGACCTCGGTGTGAATGGTGTGGGCGATATGGCGATCTTGGAAGGACGCCGACCGTTTGCCGGCGTAATCGCTTCAACCCGCCAGGTTATGTCGAACTTCAACGAAGATTTGTTCCGCAAGTTTGTCAATGGCATGTTCTATACGCTCGACAACGAATGGCGCACCGAATCACCGACCATCGGCGAGGTATTCTCGGTAGCCAAAGACCGTGCGTCAAATGAATCTGAGATTGCATATATACTTATCGGAGACCCGGCGCTGCGCATGTATCACGCGCTCAAACCGCTCACAGTATCAGCTTCAGCCGACAAAGTGCGCAAAGGAGATGTAGTGACAGTCACCGGCGAAATCAGAGATACCAACGGCACCAAGCTCAAGCACTTCAACGGCTCCCTTACAGCTAAACTGATGGCACCCAAACGCACATTCACCTTGTCGCCGGTAGACACTCTGCTCGACACTCTCAATTTCACCAATCTGCGTCTTGCCACAGTGCAGGGCAATGTGGTCAATGGTAATTACACAGCGCGTATCGTGGTGCCGAGCGATGCACACAAGCATCTGTTCAATAGCGATGAATCCGCTAACTGCCGCATACTGGTATCCGCTTTTGACCCCGACATGAAGCTCTCTGCATCGGGCGCAACCGAGATAATTCTCACCGATGAAGCTCCCGCTCCCGATGAGGTGCCTTCACCCAAAGACACAACCGCGCCTTCGATTACCGCTATTTATGACCCGGATCTGATGGCACTCTGCATCAGCGCTTCCGATGACTTCGGATTTATCCCCGGCATCGGCAGTTCCGCCGGTATAGCGATGACAATCGACGATGCACCGCAATCGCTGATTGCCGAGACCAGTCAGGGAGTGGCAACCACTGCCTGGAACGGAGTGTTCAGCGTGGCTACAATCGGGGAAGGTGAGCATATCGCAAAATGCACCGTAACCGACCTCGCGGGAAATAAATCTGCATCGTCAAGGGTTAAATTCAACATGACCCGCAGAACACCGATGCAGCTCACAGCAAACCGCACCGTAGCTGTAGATGAATTGACACTCTCAATTCCTGAAGATACCGGTTATGAGATGGAAGCGATACTTGTGGCAGCAGATGGCTCGGTAGCACTTCGTCAGGATTTCACCGGTAGAAGCGTGACTCTCGACCTCGATGGTATAGCGGCCGGTCACTACCGCGCTGCAGTGCGCCAGAACACGGCACGCGGTGCAAATCTTAAATCCAATTGGCTGGAAATCTCAGTTATCGATTAATAGCTGACTCAAACAGGTTCTTCGATTGAATCTTCAGTTCTTGACTAAGCAGACAATGAAGCATATAAAATTATCAATGGCCGCACTGGGCATAATCATGACAGTCGGTGCCACATACGCCAAAAATGATATCAAGGATAATGAATTTAATCCGGTCAATACCGGTGTCACAACCTTGAGTATCACCCCCGATGCGCGCGGCAGCGGCATGGGAAATCTCGGTGCTGCCACCGATCCTGATGTCAACGCTCAGTTCTGGAATCCTTCAAAATATGCGTTTGCCTATTCCCAGGGAGGTGTCGCACTGTCTTACACCCCCTGGCTGCGCAAGATTGTCAACGATATCTTTCTGGCAGACCTGACAGGTTATTACAAAATCGGTTCAGGCGACAATCAGGCAATCTCGGCATCATTCCGCTATTTCTCGCTCGGTGAAGTAACCACGGGCGGACTCTCGGGCGATGGTGTCAACGCGCAGACCATCAATCCTTACGAATTTGCTTTTGATATAGGCTATTCACGCAAGCTGTCGGAAAAATTCTCGATGGGTGTTGTGCTGCGTTACATACTATCAGACCTCTCATATCAGGATACGTCTACCGGCGAACAGTTTAAAGCGGCATCAGCCTTTTCTGTAGACTTGTCGGGATACTTTACCACCTTCCCTATGATCGGTCGCAACGAGTGCCAATTCTCATGGGGTTTTGACATCTCGAATATCGGTACCAAAGTCAGCAACGACAATGGTGTGACCAATGCCTTTCTGCCTACCAACCTGCGTCTGGGCGCCAACTTTATGTTCCCGCTGGCGGATTACAACACACTTGCCATAGGTCTTGACCTCAACAAGCTGCTTGTTCCGACCAAACCTCAGACACGCAACTATGCAATGGAAACCGAAGAGGGTCAGAAAGCATATTGGGAAGCCTACGACAAGTGGAACAATATGTCACCGATTACCGGTATCTTCAAATCGTTTAGCGATGCTCCCGGCGGTTTCAAAGAGGAGCTTCAGGAGATTAACCTCTCTGTAGGCGCGGAGTATTCCTACAACCAGCAATTTTTCGTGCGCGCCGGTTACAACTATGAACACCCCAACAAGGGTGGCCGCAGCTACTTCGCATTCGGTGCCGGTTTCTCGCTCAATGTGGTTCGTCTCGATGCATCATATATGATGGCTACCGCTCAAAGCTCACCTCTTGACCAGACGCTCAGATTCACTCTGTCGTTTGACATGGACGGTCTGCGTGACTTAATCGGTAAACGAAGAAAATAATGATACGCATAGGGCAGGGATATGATGTACACCGCCTCACAGAGGGGCGCGATTTATGGCTGTGTGGAGTTAAGATTCCACACAGCCTTGGTCTTTTAGGGCATAGCGATGCCGATGTGGCGATACATGCGCTGTGCGATGCGATACTCGGGGCACTTGCACTGGGAGACATCGGCAAGCATTTCCCTGACACCGACCCGAAATACAAAGGTATCGACTCAAAGCTGCTCTTAAAACATGTGATTGACTTGGCCCGCGATAAAGGGTACACTCTCGGCAATGCGGATTTGACCATCATGGCTCAAAAGCCCAAATTGGCTCCCCACATTGCAACCATGCGTGAGACTCTATCCGCAATCTGCGGTGTAAGCATAGATAGAGTTTCCGTTAAGGCCACCACCACCGAGCGACTTGGTTTTGAAGGTAGAGAGGAAGGCATATCCTCCATGGCTGTGGTATTGATGACGCGCTGCTGACAAGATATGCTGATTATATACTATATCATAATCTTCGCAGCCGCTGTAATCTGGACACTGCGCGGCTTCAGAAAGGGGTTTGCCCGCCAGACTCCGTCGGTGATAGGTGTTGCATTCGGCATAGTCAGCACCCGCTTGCTTGCCCCGGGGCTGACCGGTACACTCCATGGAGCACTTCCGCATGTTCATGGTCAGGTGTGCGAAACATTCGTGTGCCAAGCTCTCGCCTCCGCTCTGATCTTTACAGCCGTATATCTTGTGTTTGCCACCATCACATCATTTCTAAGCTCAGTGATGAGGAGTGAAAACCGAACTATTCTTGACAATATCGCCGGAGCAATATTTTCACTGTTTAAAGTTTTATTGTGGCTCTCGATCGGTTTGAATGTGATTCTCGCACTCAAACCGGAGGGGGAACTTCTGAGCGCGGTCAAGTCTGACGATGGCAATACGCTTCATGAAGTATTGCTTCTGGCACCCGCATGTCTTGGTGGAGAAGATGCCGAGCAGCTCGCCCTCAAGATTCAACTTCACGAAGCGAGCAAAATTTCCTGACAATTCCGGCAACCGGCAATCATTCCGCATTGTTTATATATTAAAGACCCAATTTGAATTGGGGCATAGCTAACCGATGGAATTTGTGATTCTATACGGTTTAGGTTAACTTTGCATAATGTAGTGATACAATCTACAATTCAAACATTAGAAAAAGAGTGCTAAGATGCTAAGAGTTAAAGGCCTTAAGGCCGAAATCAACGGCAAGGAGATATTACGCGGTGTAAATCTTGAAATCAAACCCGGCGAGGTGCACGCCATCATGGGTCCGAATGGTTCGGGCAAGTCCACCCTATCTATGGTATTGGCGGGAAATCCGGCCTATAAAGTCACCGGAGGAAGCGCTGAATTTAACGGCAAGGATTTACTGGCCATGGAACCGGAAACCAGAAGTTACGAAGGTATCTTTCTGGGCTTTCAGTACCCGGTGGAGATACCGGGAGTTTCAATGGTAAATTTCATGCGCGCGGCCGTCAATGCACGCCGTGAATATTTCAAGCTTCCCCCCATGTCGGCAACAGAGTTTCTGAAACTCATGCGTGAGAAACGCGCCATTGTGGAGCTCGACAATAAATTGGCGTCGCGCTCGGTCAACGAAGGTTTCTCGGGTGGAGAGAAGAAGAGAAATGAGATTTTCCAGATGGCAGTTCTCGAGCCGAAGCTTTCAATACTTGATGAGACTGATTCCGGTCTTGACATTGATGCGCTCCGCATTGTGGCCGATGGAGTCAATAAGCTGAAAACTCCCGAGACTTCAACAATCGTAATCACTCACTACCAGCGCCTTCTTGACTATATAAAGCCTGATTTTGTGCATATCCTCTACAAGGGTCGTATAGTTCGCACCGGAGGTCCGGAACTGGCACTTGAGCTTGAAGAGCGCGGTTATGATTGGATTAAAGAGGAAATCGACGCCCAGGACGCCGCGGTAGCCGCCGATCGATAATCATGGCTGCAGTTGACCAATATCTTGACCTGTATCGCGAGCACAAGCACCTGCTCGATACCAATGGAGCCGAGCCGCTTAATGCTCTTCGCGCCGAGGCCGCCAAGCGTCTTTCCGGTTTGACATTAGCTCGTCGCGGTGATGAAAATTTCTCAAATTTTGATCTTGAAGCTGCCCTGACTCCGGACTATGGTCTGAATCTCGGGGGGATTAATATGCAGATTGACCCGGAGCGCACTTTTCATTGCGATGTGCCTGTGTCATCTAAATCGGTGATGATGACCCTCAACGGCACTTTCGCCGCGCGACCCGATACGCTTGCAGATTTGCCCGACGGTGTCGAAGCCGGCAGTCTGCGTGAATATGCACGCCTTTATCCTGAGGAAATTTCCCGACACTACAGCCAAATCGCCGACATGGAAAATCCTCTGGTCGCACTCAACACTCTGCTGACCCAGGATGGCCTCTATATTCGGGTAAAGAGAGGGGTAAAAGTCGAGAAACCATTACAACTGGTAAATATATTATCGGCTGCGACTCCACTTATGGCAGTGCGCCGGATACTCATTGTGATTGAAGATGATGCATCGGTATCACTGCTGAGCTGCGATCACTCTCAGAGTGACACAGCCGATATGCTCGCACTCTCTACTGTTGAAATTTACGCCGGCCGCAACTCCATATTCAATCTTTATGATCTTGAGGAATCCACTCTTCCCACTACTCGCCTGTCTACACTATGGCTCGAACAGCAGGAGGGGTCGCAGGTAACTATAGACAATCTTACTCTCTTCAATGGCAAAACCCGCAATGAGTTCTATTGCCGCTTCATGGGTGAGCATGCATCTCTGCGTCTTTACGGCATGGGTATCGAAGATCGTGACCGAATTATATCCACCTACTCGCATATTGACCATAAGGTAGCGTCATGCAAGAGTGATGAGCTGTTCAAATTCACGATTGATGATGATGCATCAGCCGATTTCACAGGTAGAATCCATGTGGCACCAGGAGCCTCAGGCACCGAAGCATATCAGGCAAACCGCAACCTCGTGGGGAACCGGGGAGCAAAAATATACTCCAAACCGCAATTGGAGATTTATAATGATGATGTGAAGTGCTCGCACGGCTCGGCAACCGGTCAACTCGACCCGATGGAAATTTTCTACATGCGGACAAGAGGTATTCCCGAGGCCACTGCCAAGCAACTGCTGCGTCAGGCATTTATGGCAGATGTAATAAGTGCTGTAGAGGTACCGTCACTTCGCGACAGACTGCATCTGCTCACCGAGCGGCGTTTTGCAGGTCTTGATTCAGCATGCAGCTCATGCCGCCAATGTAACCGTAATCATGCAGATTGAGAAGATAAGAGAGGAATTCCCGATATTAGCGCGCGAAGTTCACGGCAAACCGCTGATTTATCTTGACAACACCGCGACCTCACAGACCCCGCGGGAAGTTGTCGATGAGATTGTGCGCCTATACGAGCATACCAAAGCTAATGTGCACCGTGGTGTTCACCGGCTTTCGCAGGAAGCCACAGACCTGCAGGAGACAACCCGCAGGCGCGTGCAGTCTTTTATCAATGCTTCTTCCCCCGAGGAGATAATCTTCACCCGAGGCACCACCGAAGCCATAAACCTTGTAGCAGCAAGTTTTGGTTCGCGTTTCCGCGATGGCGATGAGATTATTCTCACCATTATGGAACACCATGCCAACATAGTGCCCTGGCAACTTCTGCGCCGTCATGCCGACATCAAAATCAGGGTTGTCGAAATCAATGAAAATGGTGAGATTAACATAGAACAATACCGCTCACTCTTCAACGATCGCACCGTAATGGCTGCTTTCTGCCATGTCAGCAATGTACTTGGAACCATAAATCCGGTCAAAGAGATGACCGCGATTGCGCATAGTCACGGTGTTCCGGTGCTGGTAGATGGGGCTCAGGCATCGCCGCATATCAAAATTGATGTGCAGGATATCGACTGCGACTTTTACGCCTTCTCATCGCACAAGATGTATGGTCCAACCGGTGTCGGGGTTCTCTATGGCCGACGTCGTCTGCTTGAGGAGATGCCACCCTATCAGGGAGGCGGCGAAATGATTAAGCACGTCACTTTCGAGCATACCACATTTGCTGACCTGCCATTCAAGTTTGAGGCCGGGACTCCCGATTTCATTGACATTGCAGCTTTCTCCAAAGCATTGGATTTTATAGAGCGTGTCGGACTTGAAGCTATTGAAGCCCACGAAGAGGAGCTGCTGCAATATATCACCCCGAAACTTGAAGCAATCGAAGGTTTGAGAATTTACGGCACTGCGCACGATAAGTCGGCTGTGATATCATTTAATGTGGGTGATATTCACAACTATGATTTAGGCATGCTTCTGGATCAGCTTGGAGTTGCCGTGCGCACGGGGCATCACTGCGCGCAGCCGCTTATGGCGCATTTCGGAGTCCCGGGTATGGTGAGAGCTTCTTTTGCCGTATACAATACTCGTGAAGAAGCCGACGCCCTCATTTCAGCCATTAACCGCTCTTTACAAATCCTCCGGTAATCCGGACTAATCCATGCGATATAAAAATCGGGGAAGCGAGTCTCAGTCGCTTCCCCGATTTTTATATTTGTGTGAGTTGAGGCAGTGAATTATAATCCTTTGCCATGGCAATTCTTATACTTCTTGCCTGAGCCGCAGGGGCAGGGATCATTTCTGCCTATCTTGACATCAGCTTTGATAGGCTGGGCCTTCGGTGCAGGACGATTCACATTCTTAGCGGCCTGACGCTGCGCATTCTCACCCTCGTAGGTTTCATGCGTGGTACTGTAATTCGCATAGGGATTGGGCATCGGAGCGAGGGGCCCACGGCTGAATGTAGCATTACCCGGAGCCATGTATTGACTCGCACGGCGACGTGCTTCCTCGGCCTTAGCCTTCTCCTCGAGCGCTTTCTGCTGAGCTTCGCGAGCTGCTTTGGCTTCCTCATAATCGGGGGCATTCAGTCGGCCGCGCATAAGTGTAGCCACTGACTTGGAATTCATCTCCCAGAGCATCTTCTTCCAAAGTTCAAACGCCTCGATTTTGTAAATTACCAGAGGATCCTTCTGCTCGTAAGTGGCATTCTGCACCGATTTGCGGAGTTCGTCCATCTCGCGAAGCTGCTCCTGCCAGCAAGAATCGATACTTGACAGCAGAACGGCTTTCTCCCACGCTTTGGCCAGCGGTTTGCACTCATTTTCATAGCACTCGGTGATATCGGCCTTGATATTGAATTTGCGACGGCCGTCGGTGACCGGCACACCGATAGGACCGGTAGCGCCCTGCTCCTCCACAAAGTCCTTGATATAGGGAGCCGCGCCCTGTGCGATTTTCTCTTTCTTGCGCTCCATAGTCTCCATGACAGCCTCCGCAAGTCTGTCGGCAACCTCAGATGAATTCATCTTCGAATATTCCTTCTCATCAAAAGGCACATCGAGAGCCAACTCACGGTTCACCTCCTCTGAGAAGTCAGCAAAGCTTGCGTAGCTGCCATTGGCTATTTCAGTAGTCATCTCATAGACCATATTGGCGATATCCATGCCGATGCGCTCACCTTTAAGTGCATTCTGACGGCGGGAATATACACCATTACGCTGTGCATTCATCACATCATCATATTCCACAAGGCGCTTACGGATACCGAAGTTATTCTCCTCGACACGTTTCTGTGCGTTTTCGATACTCTTTGTAACCATGGAGTTCTCAAGCATCTCACCTTCCTGGAAGCCGAGTTTGTCGAGCATCTTGACCACACGCTCATTGGCAAACAGACGCATCACCGTATCCTCGAACGACACGAAGAATACCGAGCTGCCCGGGTCACCCTGACGACCGGCACGACCGCGCAACTGGCGGTCCACACGGCGGGACTCATGTCTCTCTGTACCGATGATTGCCAGACCGCCGGCAGCCTTAACTTCGGGAGAGAGCTTGATATCGGTGCCACGGCCTGCCATATTGGTAGCGATGGTTACTGTGCCTGTCTGACCTGCTTTAGCCACAATATCGGCCTCCTGCTGGTGAAGTTTCGCATTGAGCACCTGGTGTGGAATCTTGCGCAACTTAAGCATTTTCGAAAGCAGCTCGGAAATCTCGACCGAGGTGGTACCCACAAGCACCGGACGGCCGGCTTTAACCATATCTTCAACCTCCTGAATCACCGCAGCATATTTCTCTTTCTTGGTGCGATACACACGGTCATTCATGTCATTGCGGAGCACCGGGCGGTTGGTGGGAATCTCGATTACATCAAGTTTATAAATATCATAGAACTCACCAGCCTCCGTCATGGCGGTACCTGTCATACCGGCCAGCTTGCGATACATGCGGAAGTAGTTCTGAAGTGTGATAGTAGCATAAGTCTGTGTGGCGGCTTCTACCTTAACACCCTCTTTTGCTTCGATGGCCTGATGAAGACCGTCTGAATAACGACGACCCTCCATGATACGTCCGGTCTGCTCATCTACGATCTTAATCTTATTGTCGTCAATCACATACTCCACATCTTTATCGAAAAGAGTGTAAGCCTTCAGCAACTGATTGACAGTATGCACACGCTCCGCCTTAACGGCATAGTTGGCAAGAAGCGCATCTTTTTTCTCACGCTTCTCATCAGTTGTGAGGTCTTCATTCTCAACCGCACTGAGTTGCGAAGCGATGTCGGGGAGTATGAAGAAATCGGGGTCTGAGGTAGTGCCTGTCAGCACCTCGATACCCTTATCGGTAAGTTCGATAGAATGATTCTTCTCATCAATCACGAAGTAAAGAGGTTCGACAGCCTGCGGCATCTCACGATTGTTGTCTGCCATATATTTGGCCTCAACCTTGAGCATAAGAGGCTTGATACCATCTTCGGAGAGATAGCGAATCAGCGGATTATGCTTGGGAAGTGCCTTATACGCACGGAACAGCGCGAGACCACCCTCCTCTGTCTGACCATTGGAGATTTTCTCCTTGGCCTCAAGCAGGAGTTGCTGAGCAAGTTTGCGCTGCGCATTGACCACCTTTTCCACATTGGGCTTGAACTCATTGAACATCTGGTCGTCGCCCTTTGGCACCGGGCCTGAGATAATGAGCGGTGTCCGGGCATCATCAATCAGCACCGAGTCCACCTCATCGACGATGGCATAATAATGCTGTTCGCGCTGCACCAGATCCTGAGTCTGGGTAGCCATATTGTCACGCAGGTAGTCGAAACCGAACTCATTGTTTGTGCCGAAAGTAATATCGCTTGCGTAAGCTTTGCGGCGCTCTTCGGAATTAGGTTCTGTTTTATCGATACAAGCAACCGTCAAGCCGTGGAACTGATAAAGCGGGCCCATCCACTCGGAGTCACGCTTGGCCAGATAATCATTGACAGTAACCACATGCACACCCTCGCCGGTAAGTGCATTGAGGAATACCGGCAGAGTAGCCACGAGAGTCTTACCCTCACCTGTAGCCATTTCGGCGATATTGTTGGTGACCTTACCACCGTTCATCATGCCGTGGAGCACCATGCCGCCGATAAGCTGCACATCATAGTGCATCATATCCCACTTGGTGAGGTTACCACCTGCCACCCATTCATTCTTATATATAGCTTTATCACCATCTATAGTGATAAAATCTTT
This sequence comes from uncultured Muribaculaceae bacterium, assembly GCA_947175145.1. GTDB lineage: Bacteria > Bacteroidota > Bacteroidia > Bacteroidales > Muribaculaceae > Lepagella. Next base: position 16,609 of record CAMWLY010000029.1, read on the forward strand.
TCCCTGAGCGGCCAACTCGCGGTCAGCTTCAGTAGCGGTAACCTCGATGGTGTCATTATCCTTGAATCGGCGAGCAGTCTCTTTAATTACCGCAAATACTTCGGGAAGCGCCTCATCGAGATCGCGGGCATAGCCGGCAAACATCTCCTCGCGAAGTTCATCAATCTTTTTCCAGAGCGGTTCGCGCTTATCATAATCGAGAGTTTCGATTTCAGCGCGGATTTTATCCATCTCTTCCTTATACTTGGCGGCATTTCCGCGCACACGGTCACGCACTGTGTCGATGCGCGCACGGAGCTCGTCATTGCTCAGGCTGACAAGTTCCTGAGAAATAGGATTAATTTCATTATTCAGACGATTCCAAAGCGGACGCACTGCGCGCTCAGACTGGTTCCCGAATATTTTCTTCAGTATATTGCTAAACATTTTAAAGCTTATATAATTTCTTAATTATTGGTGATATTTGGTAGAGAGAGGAATCGAGCGTTGACGCGCACCATTCGGGGGGCGGATTCTAAGCGCCCCGGTCACTGTGGGAGCAAGTCTGACAGCATCGACCGGAGTGTCGATAGTGCGCGGCGCCACACCGGGAATCACCAATATGGCAGGCGACATCACAGCCGCCTCGCGGGTCTGCTTCACAACCTCGGGCAGCTGCTCATCATAATGCACATCCCAACCCGGAGTAAAGCGGATTACTATATCACCGGCTGTGCGGGGATCGAGAGCCAGACGAAGCGCCTTCTCATCATCACCTTCCGAGCCGAGTATTTCACCATACGTGTATGCATCGGCCACACCGCTCATTTTCATCAGGAAGGTGCGGGCTTCCGATATCAGGCTCTCGGGATCCTGAGAACGCTGCTCAAGAACACGCTTGTCGAAATATACCTGTCCGTCGCGGATAGTCTGTACATACTCACCTCCGCCATATTTGGCCGAAAGATATGAATTCAGAAGCGAACGAGCTTTTTTAGTCGAAAAATCACCCCCGGGTAGCCTATATCTTTTGTCGGTAACAACCGCATCATCGAAATAGCCGGTGGAAGTGAGAAATATCAAGGCATTCCCATGACCGACTTTTCGGTCAATGGCCTCCTGCAACCTTGCCAACTGCCTGTCAAGACGCAGATATGAATCGGCAAGTTCGGCGCTGTTGGATCCTGCAACATATTTGAATGGAGCAAGCGTATAGCCGACTCCTATCATATCGGTCTGACCCGGAGTGGAGCCAAGATTGAGATTACCGATAAGGTCGATTGCCACATCGGTGACCTCGGCATTTGCCATCGGAGTTGTCAGAAACTTGTTGTAGACATCGCGATCCTGACGAGAGAATGTGTGTCTGAACGGCGCCTTGGTCTTTGCACCAGCTATATGTGGCAGACTCAGGGTCTGTGCCGAGGGAGTCCAACGCATCGTGTCGATGCGTTGCGATATTGAATTTCGGAAATTCCGGTTAGATACAGCCGAGGGGATTGCACCGTAATAAGAACTGGATACCCAATTTCCGGAGGAATTATTGATCCAGAAAGCACCTTTGCCGGAGTGTCCTGCGATCGCCAAAGCGACCTGCGGGTCCGTGGCTACCGAATATACCTGAGACGCACCGTCGGAGTCTATGACAAGTTCATCTGCTATTGTAGTCAGAGAAATACCGGCCGGAGTAAAGGAATCATTTGTAAGAGTGGTTCCCGCGGCATCAGTCAGGGCCGGGCGCATCGATTGCTGCAGCCCGTTTTGAGAGGGAATATAAGCGGCCGGCACTCCGGTGCGAGCCGGGTAAGCACCCGTCATCAGCATGGCGGTGGAGTTCACTGCATCCAGACGCGCCGGTTTGAAATCTACATCAGGTATATATACACCCTCAGAGAGCAGTGTTTTAAAACCCTGCTCCCCGAATTTATCGCGCAGATATTCAATATAATCAGTGCGCAGCTGGTCAACGACGATTCCGACCACCAGACGCGGTCGGGCGTCGCCGGCCTGCACCGCTACTCCTCCGAGAGTTGCGGCTGCCAGCACCGAGGTTAACAACCTTCTCATTATTATATTTATAACTTTGCTTTGGGGCTATTATTGCGTAAACAGCTGCCAGCAGCAGTGTAACTCCCATCAGTGGGAAGAACGCTATATTGGCTGACTGATGTTGCCATGGCCATACCAGTAGCAATATTACTATCAGCAGCATATCCACCCAAGCCATCGCTATAGCGGCCGGGCGCCAGCTTCGCCACCACACACCCAGAGCCAATACTAACTGCAACGGATTGAGCCAAAAGAAATTCAGATTGGGAGTAGTGGCTTCATGAGTGCTCACAAACAGCAGGAAAGCCACCACACAACCTGTGATGCCTATCAGTCCGAACCAAGCTGAGTATACCGGACGATAGATAGTGCGCTTGCGAATCATCCGAAAGGCCAATAAAGCGGTGATTCCCAATAGAGCCAATGACCAGAAGATGGGAGTCAGATACCAAGGCGTAGGTCCCGAGGTGGCATCTTCCACACCCTGATTAAGCACATTTGTGTGAAGAACCAGAGGTGTTCCATCTTCAAAATGAGCTCCTGCAACCTTGCGGTACATCTCTACAGGCGCAAACATCTCGCCATGACCATTGATCGGTCTGTCGATTCCTGACCCGAGACAAATATCTATGCCGAACTGATACCAGGGATAACCGCGGTGGTAATGACGCATGGTATTACGAAAAGTTCCGTAGGCCGCCGAATCGGGATATATCACTCTTTTGCCTGATGACTGCCCTATTCTTTCTATCGGGCGTGTGGCGCAATTATCGAGCACATAGTTATATCGATAAGTGCAATTTTCAGGTTTCGCCTCTTCGCGAAGCAGCGCAAGAAGTTTATGAGCCTCTTCCTGATTCAGATTAAGCACCTGCTCCTCTACCCTTCTGCCTTGTTCCTGATATTCGGGCATAAACCATTCGAAGGGATATCCGGCAAGTTTATAGTCGGTTTCTCCCTTGACAAACCGATATATAAAATTCGGCTGGTCGAAAGAGAAAATACCATAATTCCAGACCGAATCCATATCGGCCTGTGGCGATGCAGAGCGTATTCTGATAGCCTCATGGCCACAAAGTTCATAAACTTCAGGGCCGGGCCAGCAAGTCACAAGACTCACAATTAGCGAATCCCGCTGCTCGCTCCGCAAAGCGGGCGCGAGCAGCAGGATCGCTGCGACTAATATTGTAAGTTTCTTGATATTCAAATCAATACTCACAGTTATTGGGGTATCTGGGGAAGGGTATCACATCGCGAATATTCTGCATACCGGTCACAAAGAGCACCAGACGCTCAAAGCCGAGTCCGAAACCGGAATGAGGCACAGTGCCGAAACGGCGGGTGTCAACATACCAGTCCATTCCCTCGAGACCCTGCTCGGCAATTCTCTCCTCAAGTTTGACGAGATTCTCCTCACGCTGCGAGCCACCGATAATCTCACCGATTTTCGGGAAGAGCACATCCATGGCGCGTACTGTCTTGCCATCATCATTGAGCTTCATATAGAAAGCCTTGATTTCCTTAGGATAATCAGTGAGAATCACAGGTCTCTTGAAATGCTCCTCTACCAGATAGCGTTCATGCTCACTGGCCAGGTCAACACCCCAGTACACAGGAAATTCAAACTTCTTGCCTGACTGCTCAAGTATCTTAATACCCTCGGTATAGGGAAGACGCACGAAATCATTGTCAACCACAAAACGAAGGCGCTCCACAAGCTCCTTGTCAAAATGCTCCGCCAGGAATTCGATATCATCCTTGCAATGCTCAAGGGCATAATTGATGCAATATTTGATAAATTCCTCAGCGAGATCCATATTGTCCTCAATCTCATAGAAGGCCATCTCCGGTTCAATCATCCAGAACTCTGAGAGGTGACGCGGAGTGTTGGAGTTTTCAGCTCTGAATGTCGGGCCGAAAGTATAGATGCAGCCCAGAGCTGTTGCACCAAGCTCACCCTCCAACTGTCCTGACACTGTCAGAGAAGCCATCTTACCGAAGAAATCGGCGGAGTAATCAATTTTTCCATCATCGGTGAGCGGAAGCTCATTAAGCGGAAGGGTTGTCACCTGGAACTGAGCGCCGGCACCCTCGCAATCCGAGGCAGTGATAAGCGGAGTGTTAAAATAATAGAATCCCTTGTCGTTGAAGAACTTATGAATAGCGTAAGCGAGTGCGTGACGTATTCTCAGTACCGCACCAAATGTATTGGTGCGTGGACGCAGATGAGCCTTTTCTCTCAGGAACTCAAGTGTGTGTCCTTTCTTCTGCAGCGGATAAGTGTTAGGATCAGCGGTGCCATAGATTTCAAGCTCATCGGCCTGAACCTCCACACTCTGACCTTTACCTTGAGACGCCACGAGGCGTCCCTGCACATGAACCGAGCTTCCGGTTGTGACAGGCTTCAGATCCTCTTCGTTGAATTTCGAGAGGTCAAGCACCACCTGGAGGTTCTTGATCGTGCTTCCGTCATTAAGAGCCAGAAACTGCACATGCTTGTTGCCACGGCGAGTGCGAACCCAACCTTTCACATCGACTGTGGTATCGATATATGGTGCGGGATCACTCAGCAGGGTCTTTATAGTAGTTCTGCGAATTTTTTCCATTTCTATATTAGGCTTATTCGAAAGCGCCCATGCGCAGATAGTTCACCTCATCTTGAGTGAGGTAACGCCAGCGGCCACGGGGCAAATTTTTCTTGGTAAGACCGGCGAAATATACGCGGTCGAGTTTGATGACACGATAACCGAGATGCTCGAAAATACGGCGCACGATGCGGTTACGGCCTGAATGAATCTCGATGCCGGCCTGATTGCGCTCGTCGCTCACGTATGATATTGCATCAGCATGAATCTCTCCATCTTCAAGCTCGATACCATCGGCTATGCGCTGCATATCCTCTTCGGCAATATCCTTATCGGTCCATACGTGATATATCTTTTTCTTCACATACTTGGGGTGCGTAAGCTTGGAGGCCAGATCACCATCGTTGGTAAGCAGAAGCACTCCTGTAGTGTTTCTGTCAAGACGGCCCACAGGGTAAATTCTCTCATCGCAAGCGCCTTTCACTATATCGAGCACTGTGGTGCGGCCGTTGGGGTCGTCAGATGTTGTAACACAATCTTTGGGTTTATTAAGAAGCACATAGCATTTGCGCTCCGGAGTCACAACCTTGTCGTCGAATTCGACCACATCATTGCGCGAGATTTTTGTGCCGAGTTCTGTCACCACCTCACCATTTACTTTCACCTTGCCCGAAGTGATGTATTCATCGGCTTCGCGACGCGAGCACAATCCCGCATTGGCCATATACTTATTCAGGCGCAGTTCGGCATTGGGATCCACATCTTCAAGCACATAGTCAATCTGGCGCGGCTTTGATGAGAATTTGGGATTGTTGGGGCGATTACCCGCATTGCCGGGAGCCGCCTGACGATTGCCATACGGGCGATGCTGACCTGCGGGGCGATTGCCTGCAGCTCCGTAACTACCCTGATTATATCCTCCATGATTATAACCACCCTGATGTCCGTAACCACCCTGATTGCTGTTCCGGTTATAGCCTCCATGACGATTGTAACCGGTCTGGTTATTATTGCGGTTGTAGCCACCCTGATTATAATTATTCTGGCGGTTATACCCGGCGCTTTGCTGGCGCTCATAACCACCCTGATTACCGTTGCGGTTGTAGCCACCCTGATTATAATTATTCTGGCGGTTATAGGTATTACCCTGATTGTTATATCCTTGCTGACGGTTATATCCACCCTGATTGTAATTATTCTGGCGGTTATAGGTATTACCCTGATTGTTATATCCTTGCTGACGGTTATATCCACCCTGCTGGCGCTCATATCCGCCCTGCGGGCGTTCGTAACCTCCACCCTGCTGGGTGCGATTCTGATTATAACCGCTCTGACGGTTGTAGCCACCGGAGTGCCGGTTATACGCCTGCTGGCGATTGTAGCCCGATTGCTGACGGTCATAACCACCCTGCGGACGCTCGTAACCCTCCTGCTGATTATAACCTGTTTGCTGGCGATTAGGATTAAATGGTGCGCCGATACGAGGGCGTTTGGGTTTCTTTTCTTCTTCTTCCATAGTAAATAGATATATTTCACCTCTGCATCGCTGCAGTGGCCGCTTCAGGGGACGATCACCGCCGCCTTAAGCTTCTGTTTTC
>CAMWLY010000030.1 GCA_947175145.1 uncultured Muribaculaceae bacterium
ATATCATAAAAGACAAAAACAAAAATCTACAGAAATCTCACAATTTTATGGTATATTTGCTTCTATAGGTATAGAATGTTAAATTCAGAAAATATCAATCTTTTTTGAGTGAGATGATTACCCCATGCTTTATCGTAATCGTCAAGCTCATAGAAAATAAATGTCATAATTCATTATAAGAAATATCTTTGCATGAGCAATAAACTTACAAAGAAGACAAAAGAAGCTTTTGAAAGTATAAAACAAACCGATGAGAATGGAGTTGAATACTGGACTGCACGAAATCTTGCAAAAGTTTTTAGGATATTCCGAGTATCGTTTCTTTTTACCGGCCGCCCGTAAAGCTTGGATTGCCTGTAAAGAGAGTGGACAGAATCCCAATGATCATTTCGAGGTATTCCACGACATGATAATAATAGGTAAAGGTGCAGAAAGACAAATAGATAACATTAGAATTACTCGCTACGGATGCTATTTAACTGTGCAAAATGCTGATTCGTCTAAACCTATTGTTGCTCAGGCACAAACGTATTTTGCTCTTCAAACTCGAAGAGCTGAAATCTTATTGGACAATTCTCCCCTAACAGAGGAAGAGCAAAGGCGTTTGCTACTTCGCTCAGAAATGAAAAAACATAATTCACAATTGGCGGGTGCAGCAAAAGAAGCAGGAGTCACCACCGCTAAAGATTATGCCATCTTCCAGAATTCCGGTTATCAAGGTTTGTATAATGGTTTGACAAAGAGTGATATCCATGAACAAAAAGGTTTGGGGAAATCACAGGATATTTTAGACCACATGGGTAGTACTGAATTGGCTGCAAATCTTTTCCGAGCCACTCAAACTGAAGAAAAGCTTAAGAAAGATGGTATTAGAGATAAAGTCAGTGCCAATAAAGTCCATAAACAGGTTGGTGCGAAAGTAAGAAAAGCAATAAAAGATATTGGAGGAACGATGCCGGAAAATCTTCCAGTGGCAGAAAGTATTAAGAGGTTGGAAAGGAAAGAAAAGAAATTGCTTAAGTTAAAAAGTGATTTAGAAAAGTAATTTTAGATTTAACATAAACATATAGGATTTTAGATTGAGAATATCTTACCTGTCAGATCTATTAACTAATGCCTAATGCATAATTTTTTTTATTAATTTTGAAATTCAAAATCCGAATCACATTCTTATGTCAAACGCCACAATACTTGTATGCTGCCATAAACCCGATTGGTTTGCAAACACACCCGGTTACCTCCCAATCCACGCCGGCAAGGCAATATCCAAATATAATCTTGGTATTCAGGGAGATGATACCGGCGACAATATCTCTGAAAAGAATCCCAATTTTTGCGAATTGACAGCTCTGTATTGGTTGTGGAAGAACGGACCTCACTCCAAATATGTAGGGTTGACACATTATCGCCGCTATTTCGATTTTAAGAATAAATTACCTTGGGGAAGTGCAAAATTAGAGGTTAAACCGGAGGATATTATAAAAAATCCTCCACTGATTCCGGATCTGGATCCTATCTTCAAGAGATATGATATAATTATCCCTATGCCGGCATACTTCCCGGTAAGTGCGGCCACTTTTTATTGCGCCTCTCATGTGACAGAGGATTATGACATATTGCAAAATGTCATAAAGGAGAAGTATCCCGAATATATTCCGGCATTTCGCAGAGTGATGCATGATAATAAACTCTCTCTTTATAATATGATGATAACCCGGCGTGAACTCTTCGATGAGTATTGCGAATGGTTATTCAGCATACTATTTGAGGTGGAGGAAAGAATAATTTATTCCCCCTATCCGTATCAGCAAAGAGTTTTCGGATTTATGTCCGAACGCTTGCTCAACGTCTGGATAGAACATAAGAAACTAAGAGCACTGAAACTCCCCGTCACATTAGTGACCGACAATCCGAATACCTATCCTAATTGGAAAACCGGTTTAGTCAGCTTGCGCTGGACTCTTGGATTCAGAATTATGAACCTGGGTAGAAAAAAATAATAGCGCACCAAGAATTCGGTTGCATTTAGAAATACCCTGTGATATATCGATAATGATGATTCAGAAACTCAAAAGAATAGCACGACACCCTTATTTGTTGCCCATTTATTTGAAAGTTAAGCTTGGTATTAAGCCTACAGAGAAACAATTCTTGAAGGCTATCTATTTTCACATAAGTGGTAATGATCTCAATTTAAGAGATCCCAAGACCTTTAATGATAAACTTAATTGGCTGAAATTGCATCAGACTGACCTGCGCCTATCCGATTTGGTTGATAAAGTAAAGGTTAAAGATATTATAGGAGGTGTCATCGGGCATGAACATATCATCAAAACTTATGGTGTATGGGATTGTGCTGAAAAGATTGATTATGATTCATTGCCCGATAAGTTTGTATTGAAAACAAACCATGATTCCGGCAGCTATGCCATTTGCCGTTCAAAAGCAACTTTTGATTATGCTAAAGCTGCTCAAAAGTTGAACCGTTCACTTGAGCATGACTATTCAGAGAGATTTTTGGAAAAGCCCTACAAATACGTAGAGCGTAAAATCCTGGCTGAAGAATTTATTGAAGAAAATCCAATGAAAGCTCCGGATCCGGTCAGATGGAAACAAGTCAAATTTAAAGCACCGGCTTTTGGAAATCAATATGCTGAAATTCCGGAGGAAGCCAATGAGCAGGTAGTAAATTTCGCACGTACTCTATGCGCGGAATACCCCTTGACCAATTCAGATTTCTATATTGATAACAAGGGTAATAAATATAGCATATTGTTAGTAAATACCCCCCCGGGTATCAAATTGCCAAATTTACATCAATATTTAAATAAGTTCCCTGATTGGAATATTGTTAGTGAATCACCTGATGCTCTAACTATTTCGAAAGGGAAGGATACTTTGGAATTGCGACTTATCGCCAATTACGAAGAGCTTAGGGACTTCAAAATATTTTGCTTCAACGGCGAAGCAAAAATGTATAAGGTTGATTTTGACCGGAGTGTAAGTCATAAGGCAAACTATTATGATAGTCAGAACAATCTTTTGCCGTTCGGTGAAGAATGTATACCTCGTGATCCTCAACGTATGTTCAGACATCCCCATGAATTAGCCGATGTCTTAAGAATGGCTCAAACCATTTGTTCCTCTTCTGAAGTTATCTCTCCTTGTCCGCCGTTTGTAAGAATAGATTTCTTTATAGTCGGACATGAGGTATATTTTGGAGAATACACCCTCTATCCCACCGGTGCTATGAATGATTTTTCCACAAAAGAGTCCAATTATTTATTGGGTAGTTGGATTAAGTTGCCGAAGCGTTAATTCATCAACCCTTCGCAATCTTAAGTTTGCGCAGAATCCTCTTAGTTTTCATCAGATATGCTTGCAATTTATTTGGAAGCATATTTTCACCGTCTTTCTCCCAATGGACGTGCATCCAATTATAAGCGCGCTGCTGGAAGAGGTCTATATCATCGCCCGCGAAACAATGAGTCATTCGAGCCAGTCCGGTAAAGGGATCTTCTATCGCCTCAAGCACACGCTTGGGTATTTTTCCTGTGTTTCTCAACTCTTCAAGATAACTCATATCATTGAGGATAAATAGAGGTTCTCCACCCTTGGCATTAGGGCTGGTGGTCAGATAGTGCACTATATAAGCGTCTTTGAGCCATCTGATTCCATGCTTGAGTTCGCAATTCCACTCGTCGGGTAGAATCTTCACCGGATATCCCATCTTTATGTTTGTGATATTGAATGAGGGTTGGTCGGGTCTGATACCCAATTCTATGCCTTCCTTATATCTCCGGTTCCATTGAGTATAGAACTCATGACAAACTTTACAATCGCGGCTATATGCCACTCCTCCATTGAAGAATACCTCTTCGTTACTGATATCCTCACCAAAGGCAAGTGCCATGCTTTTATTCCAGTTGCGATATGGATTAGTCTGAAAACCTGTGTGGGTATCTTCACATGCGCCAAAATCTATGCCAATCATGTCGATGTCTGACAGATCGCGCGCTATGATGGTATCACAGTCGATATATAACATGTCTCCCACTACAAGGTTGCGAAGATTTGTCTTGAGAAAGCGCGAGCGAATGTGAGCCGACAGCGCCGGATCAAATTCCTGAACCACGATTTCATCGGCGAGCTCAATCATTTTTGCTCTCTGACCGGTGAATGTCTCTGCAGTCAGATTATCGGTCACTACTGTGATATGGCAGTCGGGTGTATGGTGCTTTGCCGAAAACATCGACACATACATCTGCTCTAAATAGTAATCAGCATGACTGCTGGTCAGCACATAGCATATCTTTGTGATCATATTGATGATTTTTCAAGTATGACAGTGTTGAATAGATCAAATACTCTGCGAATCAGCGGTGCCATATCATAATATTTATATTCCGCGAGTCTGCCACCGAAAATCACCCCCGGGGTAGCATCTGCCAATTCCTTGTATTTAGCATATAGCGCCTGATTCCTCTCATCATTCACCGGATAAAACGGCTCCATTCCCTCCTGCCACTCGGTAGAGTATTCACGAGATATTACCGTGCGAGGATTGTTATAGACAGCCTGCTGACTGAGAGATTCAAAATGCTTGTGCTCAATTATACGGGTATAGGGCACTTCGGCCGATGTGTAATTGACCACAGCATTCCCTTGATAATTGGGAGTGTCAATTACTTCAGTCTCAAATCTTACAGTGCGATATTCAAGTTTGCCGAACCGATAATCGAAGTATTCATCAATTTTTCCTGTGAATACTATTTTATCTGCCACTGATTCCCAATGCTCGCGATCATTGAAGAAGTCAGCTCCTGTTATCACATCGCTACCTTCAAGAAGACCGGCAGTCAGGCGGTTATATCCACCGATTGGTATTCCCTGAAAGTCATCGTTGAAATAATTATTGTCATAAGTAAGTCTGACCGGGAGGCGTCTGATTATAAAGGCAGGTAACTCATTGCATTTACGTCCCCATTGTTTTTCTGTATATCCCTTGATAAGAAGCTCATAAACATCTCGTCCGATAAGCGAGAGGGCCTGTTCCTCAAGATTTCGCGGTTCGGTCACACCTTCGGCATCAAGTTTTGCGAGTACTTCTTCTCTTTGGCTTTTCAGCACTTCTTCGGCCTGCACAGGTGTTTCAATATTCCATAACCGGGAGAAGGTATTCATATTGAATGGCAAATTATACAACTTGCCGTTTGGAGCTTTAGCTATAGGGGAATTAGTGAAGCGGTTGAAAGGCACAATGCCATTTACAAAATCCCAAACCTCTCTATCGGAGGTGTGGAATATATGAGCACCATACTCATGCACATTAATGCCGGCCATCTCGCGGCAATGTATATTACCACCCGTGTGGTTACGCTTGTCAATCACGAGGCATTTTTTACCACTTTTGGTGACAAGATGTGCGAATACGGCTCCAAACAGGCCGCTTCCCACAATTAGAAAATCATAATGCACTGTATCTGCGGGTTTGATTTGATTGACAAATTTACAATTTTTTCTTCTTTACCGCAAAAGTTGAGATGCCGCCAGTATTTGCCCCACCAAGGGGTAATCTCAAAACCTTGATAATTGGCGGTCGAAATCACGACATTCCCAATAATATGTGTTGATGCCGGTTACCGCTGCCAACGCCTCTTTTCCCAGATCCCGACATAAATCCTTCAACCGATTCTCTGCCGGAGTTGCTGTTGCCGCGAGTGTCTCCATATCAGAGAAGAATCCTTCAATACCCATGCTTGCAGTGGGAATATCTGTCATAAAAACAAATCCTTTCCTGCAATCATTGAGAGCATCAGGACTCTCACATATCTCCCGGCATAATTGCATGCTGTGCAATAACTTTCTCGGGAAAGCGTCCTTGTATTTTTCAGCCTGATTTGATATCTGTTCCTCAGTGCCGTGGTATCTTAACACCATCTCCCAGCTCTTCAATTCCACGAAGAGAAGGCACTCTTTATCTTCGGGGAGTGCTACCGCGTCTACCGATGGTTCATGACTTCGCCCCTCGGCATCGGCAATCTTCCATTCGAACGCATCAAAATCAATTACATGAACACTTGACCTCAAAGATCCGCATAAATAGGGCTTCTCTTTGGCAGGCGAGCATGCGCTGTGAAGATTGCAAATGTAATCTTCGGTAGCTCCGGCATCGAGTAGCTTATTGTAAACTTCGAGTGGAGTCATTTCAAAGTGTTTCTTGCGGCATCCACATTCATAATCTTGCGCAGTGGTTTGGCAAGCCTGGTAAACACCTGATTCAGATCATCGATAACTTCATGGATTTCACTCAGACCGGTTTCTTCATCAGGTTCTGCATGATAATAGTGAGTGGAACTTTCCACTCCGTAAGCGGAAGCATGAAATCTAATGGCCTGAAGGAAATATGGGCTGTGTGTGCTGATTATCACCGGTACACCAAGAGTCACTAATTTTACCAATATATTGCTCAGTACAATCTGCCACTCGGGGTGGAGATGTATTTCCGGCTCGTCCCAAATCAGAATCCGGTCGGTCGATAAGCAGTTACCCTCAAGAAGCCTCTGCAACAAGCCGAACGACTTGATGCCTGAAGCCACGCTCAGCGGAGGCACAGGGTTGCTGCCTTGCATAAAGGTAAGCTGTCGCGATTCAGGATTAATCTGAAAGTATCCACCGATACTTGATTTTATCGAATCGATTAACTCGTCAAACTTATCAATTTCTGAAAAGAGATCCGGCATAGGGTCGTATGGCCGAGTCAGTTTCTCTGCCATATCCGCCAGGTGAAACGGAATATCCGTATTGAATTTAGCCCGCGACAGTATTCTGAGCGCAGCCGATGGAGAGCTCATATTATTACCGCGGATTGTATCGAGGATATGCAGGTATACCGGTGATTCCACAAAAGTAGCATCACTCAGCGTGAGAGCACCCTTGAGGTGGACTGTGGGTGATGGTTTATGGTCGGCATTGATTTTTGTGGCAAAATGTAAATGACAAGTGTCCGCGTCTATGGTATCATCATAAAAATCCACCTCAGCCTGAGATTCACCGAAGCTTATGATTGATTCTCTGAACTCACTTTTGCAGAGGTCGTAAAATTCGACACCGAATACTTTTCCCGGAGATCCGCTTTGAAGTAATAAGATAGAGATGAGGAGAATCTTTTCTTCAATCTTGGATTTTATGCGGGGAGAGAAACCGGCTTCATCTACCTCCTTTTCGAGAGAAGGCCGCACCGACTTCCACAACTTATAGTCGGAAACCAATTGCGCTGAAAGAGAGGGTATGTCGTTGAGGGAATCGAGATTGATACTTTCGGCGCGAAAGAAGGCTCTGATTTCACCGAGGGTATCTGCAATATTTGAAGTCGGGTCAATCTTTGACAGGAATTCCTTGTTGCGCCAAGCTTTGACGATAGAGAACAGGATTTTGCCAACGGTGCTTTTTCCGCTATTGTTTTCACCGGTGATTACTGTAAGTCCACCAAGTTGGACATCAGCGGACTTGATTTTGAGAATATTTTTTAGTGTCAGTCGCATTAGGGAATAGGACGTTCAGGTTTCACAACAAAATTAATAAAATAATTTAGGTTTTAGGCTTTAGGCGTTAGGTTTTAGATTGCTAATTGTGCATTGTTAAAACCTAAAACCTAAAATAGAGTAATCGTTTGTAAATCTTAGAGTTTGATAGCATATTCCAAAATCGAATGAACCCTCTATCGGTAATATTACTTATAATCAGCGATATTATCCAAAATCCCACAAAGAGCACCCCAAGCAGTAATATAAGATCAAATGCAGAATGTGATATAGCATAATCGTGAATCCGGCTGTATAGATAATTATGCCCGAAAGTGCCATCCTGAAGCAGATAGCACCCTAAAGCCCCGGCTGAAATGAAATTTATGGTTTTCGATTGGAACCTCATTTTTGAAACCCATAGGGCAAGTGATGCCGCCCCGGCTATTTGTAAGATAGAACTATAACTAAAGACTAATTCCCGATTAATGCCGGCATATCGTAAGAACACATTGATCAGTGAAGCAGCTATAAATATTATCAGATAGTAACTGCGCGACAACTTGCCAAACCAAGCATAATCGCGTTTTAGCCAGCACCCGAGACAATACATATAGAAGCCCTGCATAAAGGTATATCCGCTGCTCCATGTGTGATTAATGATTGTGCCACACATATAGACTTTAGCCAGGGTAAAGAATATCATCATGATTCTGAACCGGCTGTCACTTAAAGATCTAATACCTCCATTAATGATAGGAGCGCATAGTATAAGGAAGAAATATACTGCCATGAACCAATATCGCGAAGATACAGGCCACAAACACAAATGAACTAAGTAACTAAAGAGATTTATTGTGGGATCCGCGATATATAATGCTATTAGATTGATAGCACCAAAAATTAATAGTATCCATATAATTTTAAAAGCCCCTCGAGCTTCATACCGGATTCCAAACCAGCCGGAAATTAGAAAAAAGATGTTGACTCCATCGAGAACCCAGGGCATCAGGGTGTTGAAAGTTTTCGGGGATACGACATTTAGTAAACCATGCTGCAAGAAATGGTGTATTAATATCATGCTCATAGCAATAATGCGCAGCAACTCAAAATTGCTGCTTCTTGCCATCTTTTTAGACAAGCCCGCAATTTGGCTATCGCGGTGGGGGGGTAATTTGTTGCACCTCGTTCATAAATGCCTTATATTGTTTAGTCAGCAGTTGGGTAATGTATGCAAATTTATAAATTTAATACCATTTTTGTAACCGCAGTATCCACCTAATTATGGCTCTAATACTCAAATCTTTTTAGAAATGGTTTTAGATATTCTTGAAGTAGTTGAAATTAACCATATTACACCATAGGCCAGTACGATTGAGAATATTATTCGGCATAGGTATGCTATTATGCTGCCAAGAGTGCTGGTTATATATCCATATCCCATCCAAATGCTAAATATAAAAATCATCACATAATTGAATGGATCTGAGTAAAGATATAAATCGTAACTGTTCTTATTTAGACTTCTAAATATAGGTGAATTTGCTATTAATGGTATCTTTTGTAGCAACTTGCATAGGGCAACCATATTAAAACACCCCCATAAAGCAGTCATATAGTAGATAAAAATATTTAAATACGGAATATTAAAGGAAAAGAACCTTTGACTCATAAATAATGCTATCATGCCAATCCAAGATAGAGCTGTTTTTATAAAAGATATTTCAAACTTTCTAATTTTTTCAAATAAATAAAATCCCAAGTTAAAAAAGAGATAATTCTTCATTGCACCGGCCATACCAAAAAAATTAAATGTATATGCCATCTGTTTTCCCAAAATGCTTATAATAATGACAAGTGGCCAATAGATTATGCCCTTGTCCCATTTTAACTGATGGACAAAATAGAAAACAACTGAAATAATAAACAGACTTACTACGAACCATAAGTGACTATTTCCCATTAAAAGAAATTGGCCCAAAAAAATATCACTCCAGATATGGGTAGAATTATCCCAATATCCTGAACAGTATTTTAAAGGAATTGACAAAAAAATTGTCACCGAGAGAAAGGGAATCAAAAGTCGTTTGGCTTTCTTTTTTAAGAAAGTTCCGGGTCGGCCCGCTCTTCCGATTGAGAGCGCCATTGTCATTCCACTTATGGCCATAAAAAATGGCATGTGAAAAGAATATATAAAACTTGTAATCAGGCTAACAATTTTGTATCCATTAGATTCGGCTTCACCGTGTGGGTAGGTGTTAATTGAGCCATAATCTGTGACAATAGCATAATATGTGGAGTGTCCTATGATAACCAAGAGCATGGTAAGCACCTTGGCTATATCAATCCACACTACATGCTTTCTTTCATTTTCGGGGGGGTAATTTGTTGCACGTTATACATTGTTACCTGTAAATTTCTAAAACCTAAAACCTAAAGCCTAAAGCCTAAAACCTATTGTACATTGTTAATTGCACATTGTTAATTGCTCATTTATATATCAGATACATTATTTTGCTATATAATCTGAGTGGCAAACTATGATATTTCAGGGCTTGGCGTGTGAGGGCGGGTATCTCTTTGATCTGATTAGGAAGATTGAAATCCCTTTTATCGGACTCCATCATATCATATTTAAATCGGCTCCATTTCTTGCAGTTGGTTCCCGCTCCGTCAAAACCGTCATTTTCAACCAGACTTCTTACCGGAAACAATGAAGTCGTGCCCGTGCAAAACTGCGCATAGCAGAATCGTATGGCCCACGACCGATTCAATCCCTGCTTCCACCCTTGAAGCATACCGAAACAATCGGAGCCTCCCCAGCGGTTAAACGCACTCTTGGTGGAAGCGACCTTTCCCCAGTCGCTCAGTTCCCAATCAACCTGATTCCAGCGATCAGCCCATGTAGCCCAGCCCCATGAGCTGCTACGGGGTGCGAAATAGGCATTGAACTTATAATTCTGAGGCAGTTTGACACGATTTGTGTATCCACAGATTGAAAATACCTCTTTTTTACCAGCATACTTTTGGAGACCCTGATTTATGAATGCCAGGAAATTGGGTGAAACTATCAGGTCATCTTCAATCACAATTACTTTGCCATATTTTTCAATTACGGCTGTGATACCGGCTATGAGTGATGGTCCCAATCCTTTGTTTTTAGCAGAAGCGGAAACTGTGATATTGCGGAATCCGGATGTTTCCGAAGCCACGAGTTTACATTCGTTGACCTTCTCGACATCAGCGTCACTCCGCGCACCATCTATAAATATATAGAGGTCGGAGTCCGATGCCTCCGGGTTTGTCTGCAAAGCCTGAATCGCGGCTTTTAGTCTGTCCGGACGATTATAAGCGAAGAGCGCTATCGGGGCATACTCGGATTTAATCATCTGATTATAGCTTTTTTGAAATTGATCTCGGCAAAATGGAATATGCCAGAACAGCGTAATTTTTTATGGTTGTGGGAGAATACCTCACGGCTTTCAATGCTTCTCTGATTGCATATCGGTTTTGTCCGAGGCGGGCATATATCATGCTCCTCATTTTGTGCCAGAGAGATATATAATTCCTGATGTAGGGGGTATTATATTCTTTAGCCAACTTCTTTAATTCGATTCCCACAATATCAGGCTCTTGCGGAGTTCTGCGAGGTTTTTCGGAATTATCGGCTCCGGAATCCTGTCTGTATGTAGCGGCAGGCTTGATAGAGTAAGCAATCTTGTATCGACAAGCCAACCTTGCCCAAGTCAACAAGTCTTCACCTGCTTTTATCCCTTTCGGGAAACCTCCGATACTGAGTAAAGCATCGCGGCGAATCATTACGGCCGATGTCCACACAGGGCAATTTGAGCCGGATGCTACTTGGAAATAATTGTCCAATATTCCGGTATTATCGAATTTTATATTGGTAATTATTGTGTCTTTTATATGGCCATTGCCATCGAGAAGCCTGTAATTAGTGGCAAACACTCTGCATTCGGGATACTTCTCCCTGAGTGATTGCTGTGTCTCTAAATAATCCGAATCCCATTGGTCATCGGCGTCAAGCAAGGCTATAAATTCACCGCGGGCTTCTTCTATACCGCGATTGCGGGCAGCGGATACTCCGGCATTTGATTGGTGAATCAAACGAATGCGAGGGTCTGATTTGGCATGATTCTCCACAATTTCCGCCGAGCGATCAGTAGAACCGTCATCGACAACCACAACTTCATAATCGGTTATGGTCTGCGCAGCTACAGATTGTAGAGTCTCGGCAATCTGCTTTTCCTTATTGTAAAGCGGAATAACAATAGAAATCATGGATCGCGTTAGGTTTTAGGCTTTAGGCTTTAGATTACGATATTGTATTTCCTCATATTGCGGACGCGCCATGGCGGCGTACCTACTATTCTCTACTCTCACGGAGTCCGAGCATCATGCCATAGAAGCCGAATGGCATGGATAAAGTTGCCATTGAGTAATTGACCGTATTGTCGGAGTAAAAGCATGCATACACGCCCAGCAGAGAGGCTCCCGCCGTTATTGCAGCCAACCTTACGTATGGATCTTCTGACCACCAATAAGTTTTGCAGCAATCTGCAAATACAAACAGCACCATCAATGCATATAGACCCAGGCCTATAAGTCCGTTATCACACTTCTGCTGCACAAAATCTGAATGACAGACTGTTAATCCGCCAAACATATCGCTATTCTCATGCATAAATACTTGTGCGGTACCGGTACCGGAACCTGCCCATTCGTGACCTTTGTAAAATCTCTGTTCAAGCTCTTTCCAAATTTTTGCGCGGGTGTTAGTATTTACATCATCGAAGGTAATATTACCATTTATAAATTTTTCAAAGGTCATCTGATCCGGTTTGAAAAACATTTTTTCTCTTACCGCATCAATCTCAAATACAGAAATTACTCCAAGTAATCCGATTACTGCAATTACGGGGAGTGATTTCACTCTCCATCTGATGAATGACCACGCTGCCAAGGCTACTACTGTGCCCATTATCGAAGTGCGGAATACCCAGATAAAGCAGGGAAGAGCAAATAAGATTGTCCATAGCAGGTTTCTCCTCTTTTGATTTGTAAAAACATACATCCCTAAAGAGAATATAAAGAGAGAAATAAAGTGAATCGCTTGTGCAGTTGCATACCACCAAACACCGGGAGTCAATATTCCTATGTATGGTATGAACGAAAAGGCTATACATATAGCCCCCGTAACTCGTGCCCACTTTGAGGAAATCATAAATGTTTGAGGATCACGAACGGCAGCAGATGCGAATAAGCATAAGATTATAGGATATAAATATTTCAAGACCACCCTAATGCCGATTGCAGTAGATGGTGCATAGTATATTCCGACAATAATCCATAAGATATATATCGTATACATTTTTAGTGGGCCTGAATATATGGGGCTGTCCTGTGCAAGTCTTAACCCTATGAGGCAAAGCACTTCGAGCACAAGCAGTCTTATCGCCATCAAATCAACCCCTAAAGATAAGGAAAATGCGAGTAAGCCTGTGGAAAAAGTCAGGCACCAGAATAGTTCCGGCCCATTGAATCGGAACTTCCTGGAAGGATCAAGTGCAGATTTCAGTATTTTGCCATCGTGGGAAGTCAGCCACTTATAGCCAAGTACTGAAATAATCAGAAAGTAGAGTATATTAAGAAAAATCAAATCCTTGTGTTTTTGAAGAAGTTGTTATTGCATAATCGGCTCATTATATTGAGCCTGAAATATTATGCAAAATTACACAAAACATTTTGATTACAGAAACATGCAAGCCTGAGTGTTACCGAATATCAATTATAATTCCCAACCGGAAATTCTTTTCACCGGTTTTGCGGGACTGCCGGCAATTACCTGATTATCGCCGGGTATATCTTTATTTACCAGAGAATTACCTGCCACCACACAGTTGCATCCTATTTTTGCGCCCTTTAATATAGAGCAATTTGATGCTATCCAGACCTTATTGCCGATAGTCACCGGGCGTGCGGGATTCATCAATCTCCCATCTTCTTCGAGAACTTTGTGTGCATCGGAATCCATCACCAGGCTGTTCCAACTGAATTGCACGTCATCTCCTATCTCGATTTGATGAGAACATACAATACTTGTTGTGCCTGATATTGCAAAATTTCTTCCTAACATCAGTCGAGCTCCATGTTTTACTCGCAATATTGCACCCCTGCCTATATGCGCATCATCCGAAAAGATAAGTTTGCTCCCTTTTGAAATTGATAAGATAGTATGAGTGCCATAATTATCCACTGCATCGGCCTCATGATAGCCTATATGGATAGCATTAAATCGAGGATTCTTTAATTCAATCCCTCCTCGCCACATATTTCTGATTCTAACATTACCGGCAAGCCAAATGGGGAGTTTTATTGCCTGCTTGAATGGCAGGTATCTGAGATTGAATATGATACTGCGGGGAGCGGATATTAAAATTTTGAAAATTTTCATTTTAGAAAAAGTTAAGGAAGGACTTCTCTATTAAGCGATCTAATTAAATTTTTTTAGGAATCGCTTTAAGTGCCATAGAGATAGGAGTATGGGGCGTACTGATAATGAAATTATGGCAAAAAGATGCGGATAAGCAGCCAAACGCATCATAAGTCCTCCGCTTTTCAGGGGGGGTGGATATTTGCCAAGAATCTCCACTATATCATTTGCGGAGAGCCTCCACAGGTAGCGTTTCAGAGCCGCATTATAACCGTATCTGTAATGATTCATGATTGCTTCAGCCCCCCGAGGTTTCGACGATCGCTCTTTTTCTGCAATCACGCGGCAACGGTCAGACATGTATATATTATCATGAATGCGCTGCTTATCATTGCCGATCATAGTTGTTTGCAAAGCGTATTCATGATGGCAATATAAGTCTAATGGCACAAACATTATCTTATCGGCATTGATGGTTGCCCGCATCACATAGTCTCGATCCTCAAAGCGCACATGCTCTTCAAATCTTAAGTCTATTCGCTCTATAAATTTCCGGCTGTATGCGTAATACCATGGTGACCACGGCACTTCCTGAATAACCATGAATTCTTCGCCGGTCATTAAACCCTGTTTGTTGCGCTGAGGATAGTGATGAGGTCGCCATTCTCCGGTTTCTTCGATAAGTAAACCTGCATTGCACATCAGCAAATCGAGTTCACTATTCTCTTTAAGCAGTTCAGCTAACTTTTGCAAACTTTCCACTACAAACTCGTCATCCTGGTCGAGATAAAGTATCCAGTCTCCTTGGGAATGTGCAACTCCGAAGTTGCGGGCACCACCCTGACGACGATTATCGGCGTAGGTCAGCAGATGCAGATTGGTCGGATGTGAATCGTCACCTGGTGCGATATAATCCTCTACAACCAGGTTTTGCGTTTTATCAGGGCATGCATCATCTACCACCAAGACCTCGAAATCTTCGAGGTCAAGTCCCTGAGAGTAGATACTGTCGAGAGCGCGGGCTATATAATCTTGCCCTCCATACATCGGAATTATAATTGAAAACAACATATACAATGTAGGTTTTAGGTTTTAGGTTTTAGATTGTTAATTGTGCATTCCTAACACCTAACGCCTAACACCTAACGCCTGATAATTACATTTTCTTTGCATAGGGCAATAGCTGCATCGGGTTATGGTTGGTATGATAGCAGGATCCACTATAAATTTACTTACCAAGATTTCATTTAGCAGGTGATTGAACACCTTCTCTCGCCAAGATTTGGGGTTTTGCAAATACCCTTTGCCGGGCGATGGCACAAGATCCACCTCCAACTGAAAATGCCAATAATTTAGCTTGTTAGGTTTGTGCACGAGTACTACACAGTATTTCTTATCTCCAAGGTTTATGCCATTTTTCCCGAAGCACTTCTTTGCCAATTCTGCATCATTAGCAAAATCCTTGTATGCGTTAAATGCACCTTTCTCTTTATCTCCGAAATTAAGTTGGAAAGGATATACTTGATTGTGAAGATCTGCCGAAGAATAATACACAGGCACATCGGGTCCATTGTCGATATATGAAGAGGAGTACTCATTAATATCCACGCTTTCACCTTTCCAATCATCAGTGGCCGGTTTTTTTGCACGGAATCTCAGATGATGTTCCTTTAACTCGCCACCCATTAAGTTGAGCGAAAGATGCGCTAATCCTTCATCGAATGCATCAGGGTCCAATTCCACTGTGCCCCCATGCAGCGTGTGCACGTCATGAGCGGACACAGACCTTGACACCAATACAAACCCCTCCCGGCTGATCGCTCTCGTTAAGTTGAGGCGCAGGGAATAATTCTCCTTAGGCAGAAGCTCCGGGGGATAGGGAATCATTGTGATTATATATTTGCAAGAAATTCGTGGAGAGACTTGGCTATATCCTTGCCGTCAGCCGCCCCGACTGCCAATGTTGTGGAGTATCGTGAAAGAGTGAATGCGAATTCCTTGGGGTCATTGTCATAAAATGACAGCGATAGTTTCACTCCTTTGGTGAGCACTAAAACCGTGCGAGTCATTTTATGGTGCACACTATAAATGGAGAGGAAGTCTAAAACCTCAAGGCCGCTGAAATTTGAGATTTCGTGCTCGTAGGCATCCCTGACACGTGAAGGCATCTTAAGCCCGCGGTTTTCGAGCAGTAAATCCATAATCTCACCATCTTTGAGGAGTTTCGGGATTCCTGTGCCCAATCTCTGCAGAGGGTGATTGCACAATGTCGGCTTTTGGTCAGACATCGGCAAATTAGCATATTTCCCGGGTATATCCTGCAGGAAATTCCATTTATGCGGTGTTGCTTGATGATCGGCAGCGGCGCTTACTACTCCGGCCATTCCGGTCATGGCTGCTATCACGGCACCGCCTATAGGTCTCGCTCCTGAGCGGGGATATGAAATATTCAGCTTGTTTGACTTGGTCTTATATTCAAAAGAACCCATAATCCTTAATGTTGCATTGCCTCGATAATCTCCGGCATTACCGCCCAGTGATAAAGGTCAAAGAGCATTTGATTAGCCTCGGTGAGGGTTTTTATTACATTATTATTATGGAGAGCATTGGCATCAAGTGACACACACTCGGTATCAAGGATAACCCTGACGGGAGTCTGATTGCTCAGAACATCCTCCTCCGGATGCGGAGAATATCCGAAATTGATTTTTAAAGCCTGGTTTTCGTATCTGTTATCAGTGATAAAAGTGGTGATGATTAATTCCTCGTCGGCCTCAATGGGAGGTTCCGGATCCCGAGGGAAATCTTTGGCAAGTATCGGAGATATTACACTCTCCACAAGTGAATGATATGCCAGCCCGGGGAATTTCAGGAATTTCCAGGAATTGATTTTTCTTACGGAAGCCTTATAAATTTTGCCTCTCATAGCATCTATAAGCTTTATGAATGCTGCAAGGTGAGGCATAATTGACTCCTGAAAAGATGTGTAGCTTTCCCGACCGATTATGACTTCGAAAAAGTCGAGAGAGAATTTTAATTGCAGGTCTGCCGAGTGGGAGCGCACCTTGAGAGTCTTGAATCTCATCAAGGTGAGCTGTTCCTCCTCAAATTCAAGCTCATAGTTATCTTTGAAGAATCGCCTGAGCAATTCCATGTTGCTGCTGAGATCGGCATCAAAGTGAATCTGCGCTGAAGCCCGGTCAAGAAAGGTGAGGGGGTAAAGCCTATGCTCCACGTGTGGAAAGCGGTAACTCATACCTATTTAACGCTTCTTATGTCGATTATATTACTATTTGCGCTTTAGGAATTTTGGGATTACTGCCAATATGATCACGATACCCAATATTTCGTTAATTTTAGGCAGCTTGAGTATTACTAACGGACACCACGTATTTGACTATACCCATCAGCGATGAGGTGCGGTGAATAGAGAACCGAATCTTTTTATTGTCCACATCGTAAGTAGATGATATAACTATGCTCTGACCTAATGATTCAGTATCCCTATTAGCTCGGTATTCTTCCAATTTCTTCATAAAGCCCTCAAGCATCTTATCATCACTTTCATAGATATTTTTGGCTTTATCTTTCAAATTCAGATATTCGGGAGAGTTCATAACTTCTGTAAGAATCTTGATATATTCTTCATCTTCAAGGTTATCCGGACATACAGTCCATGCTCTTCTGATTTTGAACTGACATTGGTTCTTATTTGCTTTCAGATTTTTTAATATTACTGCCGAGGGGAATTTAGTCAAATCAGATAGCCTGAAACCCTTTTGAGCGAATACAATATCTCCCGGATGAATATCGCAATATTGCATTGAATTTCCCTGAACCAGGTATGAGTCGAATGCAGATGTATTCAGGGGTTGGCCGGAACTGCTTTTAAATAAATTGTATTTCGCAGATACAGTCCTCATCTTGGGAGGTATCTCCTTATAATGCGAACCGGCAGAAACTGTGGTCATCATTTCCTCTGCAAGTCGCTTCTGAATTATCTTAACGTTTTTGCGAGTTTTGTTCTCGCCCCATATATATGTAATTAGGAATCCGGCAAGTAAAACAATTCCTAACCAAAGGATTATTTCCATTATTTTAATTTAATTCTTTTACTTCGTACTCATTGGCAAAATAGGGTATTTCTACCACATCTAATTTAGGAGTTATCCTGCAGATTATATATTTTAGCCAAGCAGCAGTGACCATGACAGAATACATCAACCACAGTTCTTTTGTGACAAAAAATAGAACTACCACTACTAATGTCAACGCCATATTAAAGAAGATGGTTCTTACAAAGACTGAATCTTTTAACCGGATTGATTTATTGTAGTTTATCGCCATGATATCCCACCAGATTAAGCCTCCTTCAAACATAAAGGTGCAATACATGGTCAGGAATAAACATATCTTCTGATAATCCTCATCAATAGCTTCGGACCACTCTGAATAACAACCTATAGGCAATGCGGCAAGCCAAAGAACGCTGTTTAGTATCGGAATGAGTTTCCGATGAAACATTAGGTTTTGCTGTTCTTCCGAACTATTATTATAATCCTGCATGAATGTATAAAATGCTTTTGCTTGGCTATTGGATAACCCTGCAACTCGGGAATGCCTGCGGCACAATTAGTTGCAAAATTAATAAAAATCGGAAAATTTCACAAGTCGGTTTGCTCCGGATTAATTTAGAGACATTATTGAAATCGGGAATCAGTGTATATGCATTATTACCTCCCTGCAGTTGGATATTGTTTTTAGGGGAATGGTTCTAAGAGATTGTTTTGAATTTGAGGTGATACCCTATGAATTTTAGTAGTGGAAAGTGACTCAAAACGCATGTTCAATAAAAATTTTTAGGGTGGTTCTATATATCTGTTTATTTCAGAGATAATTTTGCCAAAGTTCGTTTTATTCGTGTAAGATATTTTATGGTCTGAAGAAGCAATCGGCGCTGATTCTTAAGCAAAAGCAATAACCCCTTTTCTTTCGCAGATACAGGATAATTAGTCAGAATAGAATCAATTACTTCTTGAGAAAGATTCTTCAAAATTTGAAGACTGTCTGATACCTGATAATATCTTGAGATAAAAATAAATGAGACAACCGATTTTTTAATCTGCCGATATATCCCTCTCTCAAATATACCATGTATTTTATTATCTTGCAGAAATCGATATAGGATATTTACCGATTCCACATTATCACGAAATGTCTTAAGGCTGGGATTATTTGTTAGAGAAAGAGGGTTGAGTCTGTATCCATAAAACTCATAGTTAATAATTACTATTTCGTTTGAAAGAAGTAGAACTTTAGTAGTCCAATCCGAATCCTCGTATGCAACCTTCTCTCTGAAATGCAATTGATTATCAATTATAAACTTCCGGTTATAGCAGGAAGTCCACACATTGTAAAAGAATTTTTCGGATAAAAAATACTCACCCGAATTGGATACAATCAGTTTTATATCTCCAATCGAAGCTGCTTCCGGCGATGGATTAGCTTTGTTTTCTATATTCCTCCACCTGACTGACCGGATTACTGTGGGCCGATATTTCTCTATAAGTTTGTCAAATGTGGTGAGCACATCGTTTCGCAACCAGCAATCATCAGAATCTACAAAAAGTATATAATCTCCTTTTGCTGATTGAATACCGGTATTTCTGGCTCCACCCAGTCCCAAATTCTTTTTGTTGCAAACAATCCTGAGATTTGGTATCTCAGGCATCAAAGACCTGATGAGCTCTTCGGTATTATCCGGAGAGCAATCATTAACAGCGATTATTTCATATTCCTCTTTCGGGAAATCCTGAAGCCATAAAGATTTCAGACAGCACTCGATATATTGTTCCACATTGTAAAATGGAACTATGATTGAAAACTTCATCTGATAATATATCTTGAAGGGCCTGACACCACCACAGTACCCGGCTCGGGTACATCTTTTACTACCACCGCTCCTGCTCCTACAGTTACCTCGGGCGCAATATTTATTTCTCCGGCAACTATTGCTCCGGCGCATATTTTAGTTCCGGCTCCGATAATCGGTCTGTCGTCATAGTCGGTAGAAGATTTTTTCCCGATTGTGACGTTTTGCCATACCTGGCAATTCTCTCCCATTTCGCGAACATTGATTACCGTAGAGAACCCATGCCAGATTATCAAGCCCTTTCCAATTCTGTCAGATGGTGTATAAAATTCCAGATTTGTCTGCCCCTTGGCAAAATTTCGAAGCCAGTTTGCCCCTGTTCTCAAGTAAAATAGAGAGCGAAACTCCCTATAGCTCCTTAACAGATAGATTAATCCGACTATACCGGTGCGCTCAGGCAGCCGGTATTCTTCATTCCATTTTTTTACCTCATAATCAATAATATCTCTATTTTTGGATAACTTATAGACTATAATATGAGGTAAAAATTTGAGTATACCAATTACCGCGTTAAGGGGATTTCTCATTAGTTTTTTATAAATTGTTAAAGATATTGAGATAATTACCGGTCATTATCGATTCAGAAAGTTTGTTTTTAGCGGTATCATAACTATTGAGACTCAATTGTGAGAGTAGTTCCCGGTCATTATGCAATTGCTCAATTCTGTCTGCAAAACCCTTTACGTATGTAGGTTTAACCAAGTAGCCGTCAAATCCCTCTTTTACAAGATTATCGGTAACACCGGGAATCAGGCCAACTACCGGCACAGCCCCGTTCATCATAGCTTCCGCAATCACAAGTCCAAATGCATCGCAATTT
This sequence comes from uncultured Muribaculaceae bacterium, assembly GCA_947175145.1. Lineage (GTDB taxonomy): Bacteria > Bacteroidota > Bacteroidia > Bacteroidales > Muribaculaceae > Lepagella. Next base: position 20,730 of record CAMWLY010000030.1, read on the forward strand.
GTCGGGTACAGAAAGATGTCCGCCTTGGACATCTCTTTATATACATCTTCGTGGGGAATAACACCGGTCATACGCACTTTCCCTGACTTTATCTCCGGATCAAATTGATGTTTCATTTCCGGAGCCAGGACACCGTCGCCAATTATGGTCAGAGAAAAGTTTATATCCTTGTTTTTTAGGATTTCAGTAATCGGATATAGGAATTGCGGCCCTTTATGGGTTGATAAAACCCCTACAAATAAAAGTGATAATGGTTTATTGTGATTGCGGTCAGCAATCTCCGAACCGCTATCACGCACACCATGTGATATAACTTTGACCCGGTTGGCATATCTACCGGAAGAATATGTATTGAAATTTTCAGCTATAGCATTGGTGGGTGCTATATATCCATAAACATTTGAACCATTTAATGAGGCCATTCTGTAAAAATCAGGAGCATCATTATGAATCACATGAAATACCTTGGTATGCGCTGAAATAAAGGGTAATAACTGCTGAATTAACCCATTATAATTATTAATAAGAATATCCGGTTTATAACTTCTTATGAATCTTAAGGTTTTAAAATATCTGATTATTTTTGATTCATTGGAGAAAAATGGTTTGTATAGAATATCCGGATTTATTTTTTTCAATTCGGCTTTCCCGAAATCATCATTTTGATTTTCATGGGTTGTTAAGACAGCAACCTGAAAGCCATTATTGATTAAGATTTCAGTCACGGTCAGAACATAGCGACTCAAACCGCTACCTTTTGAGAGGTTTGGAACTGCTAATATAACTCGCTTGCTATTCTTTGATTTATTCATCACCGTAGCATTTATGTACTTCTTTAGATCTAATCACAAGTGTGATTAGCTAAAGATGCACTAATTTAATCTTTTTCCGTAAATTTTTCTATAAAACCTTCTTGTGTATATGCCGGCTCTTATCGATAATAAGGTAAGCAGAGTGCAGTGTTTCAAGGATAGCAAAGCTATTTTCTCCATACCCGTCAAGGTGTAGTTAGAGAGATTGAAAAGTTCTGTTGAACTTGCATGATTCAGAGCTTTATAGCTCCCTCTGAAAGAATACTCCTTTGATACTTTAAACCAGGATTTCACATTACGCTTAACTCTATTTAACCCGGCGTCCCTGAGCTTGCCTTTGGAAAGTCCGAGGAATACATTTAGAATTATTCGATTCACTTCAATATTCGCACGAAATACCTCTATATTTCTCCCTCTGATTGTGCTGACCGGATTCGCAACGTAAGCATAAAATGGAAAATCAATAGACACTATTTTGGGGCAATTGATAAATACTATTAATTTCCAATCACCATCTTCAAAAAAGACCTTTTCCCTGAATTGGAAGTTGCAGATATAATCTCTTTTATATGCTGCTGTCCATATATAGCCGGTGTAGGCTCCGGAATCTGAAAAATAGTCAGCTCCGCTATATAAATTAGCGTTAAGTTGCGGAGTACTGTGCTCAACGATTAAATTATAGCCACCCACGTCTCTGTGTGTCGCAGATTCTATAATTGAACTTTCCGGATATTTCAAAATCAGCGATTCGAACACCTTGAATACATCAGTTCTTATCCAATAATCATCTGCATCGAGAAAGAAAATCCATTCGCCGCGTGATTCTCTGATAGCGGTGTTTCTGGCGCCTCCCTGTTTTTTATTTTCGGTATGTCGTATAACCCGAATGTTTGCATCGTGGTTTTCAGCACACAGTTCTGATAGTTTTTTCTGCAAATTATCGGGAGAGCAATCATCAACTATGATTATTTCATAGTTGCAATATGGATAATCCTGCTTCAACACAGAATTCACGCTTCGGGCTATAAATTTCTCGGCATTATATGCAGGTATGATTACGGTAAATAGCATCTT
>CAMWLY010000031.1 GCA_947175145.1 uncultured Muribaculaceae bacterium
ATCAGCACCATTGCGATTCTGTTGGTTTTGATATGCGGATTCTACATCAGTTTCTCGTTGGTTACCAACCACTACGAGAAGCAGGCACGCGAGTACGCAGCGGCTATGGCCGGCACAACCGACGAAACGAATGATGCTTACAAACAGAGTCTGAAGCAATTCAACGATTCGATCGACAAAGAGAAAGTCTACCTTGGCTACACCTACAATCAGGTGCGCAAGATGGAAGTGGGCCTTGGCCTTGACCTGAAAGGTGGTATGAACGTGGTGCTGGAAATCTCGGTTCCCGACATACTCCGCCAGTATGCCTCGGGCGATGCCCAGCTGGCTCAAATCAATGATGCCATCAAGAAAGCTGAGGCTGATGGTGTGAAGTCAAGCGATTCAGACTTCATCTCGAAAGTCGCTTCTTATATCCAGCCCGGTGTGATGAGCGGTCTTTTCATCCGCGAGGGAGAATATATGGGTCAGCTCAAGAGCAACGCCAGCAATGCCGAAGTGGTTGCCGCTCTCGACAAGCAGGTGGATTCTCAGGTTGACGCCGCTTTCAATATCTTCCGCACACGTATCGACCAGTTTGGCGTGGTGGCTCCCAATATCCAGAAACTTCAGGATAAGAAGGGTCAGATCCTGCTCGAACTTCCGGGTGTGAAAGAACCGGAACGTGTGACTGAACTTCTGAAGTCAAGTGCAAACCTTGAATTCTTTGAGGTATATAACTATAATGAGATTGCCGGTGATCTGCAGAATTTCGCTTCTCAGTATGCCGCTCAGGATACAGTGAACCATGTCAATGTGCTTGCACTGCTCGGTGGCGCACAGCGCAGCGGCAGCCCGGTTGTGGGCATGGTTACTCCGGCCAACCGCAATCTTGTGGACTCAATCATGAACTCCGAACTGGCCAAGAAGATTCTTCCGAATGACCTGACTCTCGCCTGGAGTGTCAAGCCGGCCGAGTTCCCTGTGACCGATGAGAAGAACAATGTAGTCAAGAAAGCCGACGGTGAACCTCAGACAGTAGGTTACTGGGAGCTCGTGGCTCTCAAGGGTGAACCCGCTCTTGAAGGTGATGCCGTGACTTCAGCTTCATCTGAATATGATAATATGCAGGGTAACATGGTCAACATGAAGATGACTGACCGTGGCGCTCAGGAATGGGCAACCATCACCCGCAACAATATCGGCCGCTCTATAGCAATCGTGCTCGATGACAATGTTTACTCATTCCCGAATGTAAACAATGAAATCACCGGCGGCAGCTCGCAGATTACCGGTAACTTCTCTCCGGAAGAGGCCAATGACCTCGCCAATGTGCTCAAGTCGGGTAAAATGTCAGCCCGCGTAGATGTGGTGAGCAACAATGTGATTGGCCCGAGCCTTGGTGCCGAAGCCATTCAGATGGGCTTCGTATCATTTATAGTGGCAATCATACTGCTCATGGTGCTCATGGTTGCTTACTATGGCTGGATTCCCGGTCTGGTGGCTAACGTAGGCCTTATCCTCAACCTCTATTTCACATTCGGTATCCTTGCTTCACTGCAGGCAGTGCTGACCCTGTCGGGTATCGCCGGTATCGTGCTCGCACTGGGTATGGCAGTCGATGCTAATGTGCTTATCTTCGAACGCACTAAAGAGGAACTCAAGAACGGCAAGAAACTTCGTCAGGCCATATCTGAAGGTTACAGCAATGCATTCTCCGCAATCTTCGACTCTAACCTGACTTCGGTAATCACCGGCGTGATTCTGCTTATCTTCGGTTCAGGTCCTATCAAGGGCTTCGCAACCACTCTGATTATCGGTATCGTCTGCTCATTCTTCACAGCAGTATTCCTGACCCGCATCGCGTTTGACCTGATCACAGCCAATGGTCGCAATGCCGGCATGAACTTTGTGACTCCCATCAGCCGCAATTTCCTGACCAACACCAAAATTAATTTCCTCGGTCAGTTCCGCGGAGCTGCAGTGGTATGGGTTACCCTGATTGTGATAAGCATCGCTTCTCTGGCAATTCGCGGCATGAACCAGGGTATCGACTTCTCCGGCGGTCGCAACTATGTGGTTCAGTTCGACAAGGATGTAGATCGTGAGGCTGTTCAGGATAAACTGACCGCGCTGCTTCAAAAAGAGGCCAATGACCCGACAGTATCAGTTCAGGTTATCACAATCGATAACCCCTCCAAGCTGCGTATCTCAACCAGCTATAAGATCAATGAGGAATCGGAAGGTATCGAGAATGAAATCACCAACCTGCTTTATCAAGGTCTTAAAGATGAGCTGACAGTCAATGGCAAGACTATGGATCAGAATGCGTTTACCGTAGCCGACGAAAGCCATGGTATCATTTCTATCCAGAAGGTTGGACCCTCTGTGGCTGATGACATGAAGCGCGATGCTTACTGGGCTGTCGGAATTGCACTCGTATGTATGTTCCTCTATATCCTGCTCCGCTTCCGCAATGTGGCATTCTCGGTTGGCGCTCTCTGCGCTGTAGCCCTGACCGCATTCCTTATCATCGGATTCTACTCCGTATGCTGGGGTTTCCTCCCCTTCTCTATGGAGATTGACCAGTCATTTATCGCCGCAGTGCTGACTATCATCGGTTACCAGATTAATGATACCGTGGTAGTATTTGACCGTGTGCGCGAGATGATGAAGGATTACCCGAAAGAGGATCGCTTTATAACTTTCAATAAGTCTCTGAACCAGACTTTGGGCCGCACGGTGATGACATCGTTCTCCACCCTGCTTGTGCTCCTCTGCATCTTCTTCCTCGGTGGTGATACTATCCGCTCATTTACATTCGCAATGATATTTGGTGTAATCGTCGGCACATTCTGCTCACTCTATTGCGCAGCTCCGATCGCTTACAATATCATCAAGAAAACAGGCAAGAAAGCTACCGGTGTAACTGCCGATGGCAAGCCGGTGCTTGAGGGTAACCGTCGCTTCAAGTAAATCATTTGATTCACTTATATAATAGACTGCGCTATTATTAAATTGGCGCAGTCTATTTTTGTGTATAAGCAGATGGCCTGTTATCACAAATCCGACATAAGGTTTGTCAGAACAGGTCAGATGCCAGGCGCTGAGAATAAGGCCGACGGGAACATACTCAGGTATGTGACCAAGGCCGAAGACGATAGCAACGAAGCAGATGGCCTGTTATCACAAACCGACTTTTAACATTTCGCTCGCAAACTTTTATAGCTGATATATTGTTGTGTTAATACAAGCTACATAAACCAACAATATAACAGAAAAATCACTCCCTATGAGAACCTTGAATAACCTCGCAATTTGGATGCTGTGCTTAACTGCTTTTGCAACCACCCTGACAGCATCTGCAACGTCATTCTCGGACATGGCCGTAGAGGAAGTGTCGTATCTGCTGAGCGAGGCCGCCTCCGCGAAGGATGCCGCCACTAAAATCACTCATCTGAATGCGGCTCCGGTTCCGGTAGTGGTAAATGCCGCCGACATCATCGGTAAGGTATATGGAGTGATTGATCCTGCCCTATCAAAAGGTGAGTGCAAAGCCAATGCCCGCAGGCTGATTGGACTAAATCCCACTGAAGAAGCTGATGTGTTGTGGCTTGACTCAGATCTCGGCTTCCGCCTGAATTATTCAGGTATGCTTCCCGAGCTCAGTGCTATGGCACGCTATTCGGGGGCGGGGGCAACTGATTATGGCTATTTCTTCCTGTTCCCTTATAATAAGGGTGGCAAAGATGAATGTGGCAACTCACAGGCTCAATTCTGCGGAGCCCTGCTTCAGGAGATGCATGATATGGGCCTCCCCATGAATCTTAATACCGCAAGTGAGGATCTGTTTGAAGCTATAGGTGACTACAATGGCTCAATGGTTGATGTCAGACTTCTCGACGAGCCTTCTGCCGAAACCGAAGGAGCAGGCCGCTATATATTGATTCTTTCGGTGGAACCGAATGCATTCACAGCTGCTGATCTCACAGCTGCCAATTAATTAGAAGACAATCTACATGCACCTGAAGTGCATATAGCATAATGACTGCTCCCAAGTTATGGGAGCGGTCATTATTTATAGATAAAGCTTGGATTAAAATCGCAAATTTCACAATAATTTTTTGTTGCATTTGGAAATGTGAGTAAAAATACTTACCTTTGCAGTCGCAAACAGGAGAGATGGCAGAGTGGTCGATTGCGGCGGTCTTGAAAACCGTTGAGGGTCACACCTCCGGGGGTTCGAATCCCTCTCTCTCCGCTAACGATTAAAGCGAATCCGCTGTAACCCACAAAGTTACGGCGGATTTAATTTTTGAAAACCGTTGAAGGTCACACCTCCGGGGGTTCAAATCCCTCTCTCCGCTGATTTAACCTGCAGATGTCTTCTGCGGGTTACTTTTTACGAACCTAAATATGCGATGAGTTCATCGGCTGTCATCAAATCCATCTTCGAAAAAGCGGTTAGCTTCTTTCCCAAATCCTTGAAGGAGGCTCCGACATGATAGACGGTATCGTCTATGATAAGGAAACGGTCGTGTGCCCTTCGGAATGTCTTTACTTCAATCGGAGCGTATTGAGCATTATGACGTTCCAGATCCTGACGCAGTGTCCTGCTTATGGAAGGAGTATAGATTGTGGCCGAGACTCCGGTGGCGCGTTTGTCGAGCTGCCGGAATACTGTATCATCTATATAATTATCTACCATGATAATTCGATGCCTTGCACTGCGTATCAGATCACATACTAATGTATATGCATCGAATATCTGTCCATCGAAAATGACACCTTCTTTCGGAGGCATCGACGTCCGAACAAAGAAATCCATTCGATTGCTAAGCTCTTTTATCTGAAGGTCATGTTCTGAAAGTCTACGATCAATCCTGTTTTCCACATGCATCAATCTCTGATTGATACTATATCCACGCAAAAGATATTCCTTCAATACCTTATTCGCCCAGGTTCTGAATTGAATACCTCTCTTCGACTTTACACGATAACCAACCGATATAATGACATCCAGATTGTAATAATTAATGTTACGGGTAACCTTACGATTCCCCTCAATTTGAACTGTCGCATAATTTGCGATAGTTGGGATTCCCTCAAGCTCTTCTTTAAGAGCATTGGCAATATGTTTACCGATAGTTTTGACATCTCGATCGAAGAGGGTAGCAATTTGCTGACGATTCAACCACACAGTCTCATTCTCCAGGCGAACTTCAAGCTTTATGGTTGAATCCGGTTGGTACAGTATTATTTCATTATCTTGCGATGTCGGATCCGATATTTACATTTTAGCATTCATGATACAAATATACCAACTATATTTTTTACTTAAACAGCATGCCCTCCAACAAAACCACTAAGTCAGAGCCATAATTATCTCAGCGGTGAAAGAATATCATTGGGATTCTGCTGCATCTGACTGAAAGATTCTATAATTGTGCCCTTGCTTCAAGGTCGCAATTTGCGACTTTGAACGAACGCGTATCAAAATGCTTATTCACGCTTCTATTTTGCAATCCGGGTCTTGGAGATACAACTCCTTTCTGTAATTATTGGTTAACAGAGTCTAATTTAGTTGCGATTTCCAACAAAAAGTGTAATTTTGCAATTGGTGAACAAATTTCCTATACAAAACCTCTCATTTTTAAGGATTCAGGTTTTTATTGGGACTGAATTCCACTTTTACAACGTAACAATTTACTACTAACACTATTCATTTTGAAACATGGGTAACTCAAGATTCGCGCTCTCAGTGATTCTGGCAGGAATCACACTTGCAGGCGCAGCATGGGCGGCCAATGACTTCGCCCCCGCGCCAAAGAAGCACGTCAAGTCCACGCCCGAAAAGATTGCCCCGGTGGTTCCTTCGAAAACCGCTATGGCATGGTGCACCCGTGACCGCGGCAATACACCACTCGGTCTCGTGGAATTCGACCTCAGCAAACCCGGCACTCTAACCTCTAAAAAGGCTATGCCTAATCTGGCTTATGCCGGCTGCTACGGCGATGGCAAATACTACTTCGACCGATACAGGACTTATACCGACACCGATGGCTCTCAAACCTGGGCTCACATCGCTTTCTCAAGCGTAGACCCCAATACCGGAACTATCACCGATATCAAGGATTGGAAAGATGAATATTTCGTGATCAACGATATGACATACGATTATACCACAGGTAAAATCTATGCCATGATCCGCAATATGTATGTCGATGATTTTCTGACCGGTTTCTATTTTCAATATTCGGCTATCGCCACTATCGCACCGACTACCGGTGTGTTGACCGAAGTCAAACAGTTTATCGACTGGGGCAACGGAGCTCTCACCAATCCGACTTATTACACTCTGGCCTGTGACCTCAACGGCAATCTCTATTCTGTAAACCAGAACGGAGAGCTGGTAACTTTCGACAAGAGCAATGATTGGGCGGAGGTTGTGATCGGCCGCACAGGATTGAATCCAAGTCAGACTACTCAGTCCATGGAGTTTGACCACACCACCGGCGCCCTATATTATGCTGCCGACTTTAAGAATGAAGTGGCCAAACTTATGGTTGTAGATACAGCTTCGGGCTTGGCTTCTCCTATAGGAGAGACCGGTCAGGACGCACATCTCGTAGGCCTCTACATACCATTCGACCTCCCCTCTCAGGCAGCACCCGCACAGGTTACCGAATACACAGTGACTCCCAATGCAGCCGGCTCTGAAAATGCTGTGCTGACCTGGACCAATCCTACCAAGAGTTTCGGCGGCAGCAATCTGGCCACAATCTCTAAAATCGATGTGATTCGCAATGGAGAGAAAGTAGCGACTCTCAGCGGCACCCCCGGCCAACAGATGACATATACCGATAATGTGCCCGCGCCAGGATTATATACATACACTGTGACTTGCGGCAATTCAGCCGGTGCCGGACTACCCTCGGGCGTGACCCGCTGGGTGGGTAAGGATGTGCCGATGGCTGTTACCGAACTCGGAATCGGTCGCCTTGATGATGGCACCGCACTTCTCGAATGGAAAGCTCCCACTGCCGGTGCTCACGCCGGAGTAATCGATGAAAGCTCACTCGGATATAAGATTACACGTTTCCCCGACGGCACTGTAGTAGCATCAGATTGCCGCGAATGCAGCTTCAACGACAAAAGTGTATCCGGCATGGGTCGCTGGTGGTATACCGTTGAGTCTCATACCGCTCAGGGTGTAGGCGAAACAGCACGCACTGCCGAAATAGCTCTCGGAGCCGCAATTGACAAACTCCCCTGGTCTACACTCTTTGCCGATAAGAGCGAATTTGACCTTTGGACTGTAGTCAACAACAACGGCGGTTCCACATGGAGCTGGAAATCACGCACCGCAGGTGGCTACCAGGCTATGGCCATGTATGGTTATGACAATAATAACAAAGGCGATGATTATCTTATCTCTCCGGCTATCTATCTGCGCGCCGGTGGCGGCTACCGCGTAAGCTTCGCATACTCCGGTTCCAACGCCAACTATACAGAAAAGATGGATGTGACCTTCGGCAATGCAGCAACTGCCGAGGCTCAGAGCCAGGTCATCAAATCGCTCTCTATGAAAACCGGGGACTTTGCCACTTGCACCGTCAACCTGCCCGAAGTCACGGAAGATGGCTATTATCACTTTGCGTTCCACGCACTCTCCGACCCGAAACAATATAACATTTATGTGACTGATGTCAAGGTTGAGATGACAGTTGCACCCCCGTCAGGTCCTGACGATCCTGTCTATGAATTTATTACCCCCCACTCTCTGACTGCCAATGTCGATGAAGCAGCCGGCACTCTTTCTCTCAGCTGGGGTCATGGTGACTACGATCCGACACCGGGTGTGACTCAGCCTATTGTAGAGGATTTCGAATCCATGCAGAAATGGAGCCTTAACCCCGCCGGAAATTACGGCTGGACATATATAGACGGTGACAAGGGAATCCCCTACAAAGATGACTACTACGATATGCCATATCCCACAGATGGCGCTCCTCTCGCCGCTATGGTACTTGCTCCCTACGACCTGCATGAATATGTATACAATGTGAATCCTCCTCACTCCGGAGAACTTTGCCTCCTCTTCAAGAGCAATTATAGCGCCGGCGATGGCTCAAGACCCGCTCCCGCTCCCGATGACTGGATGATCTCACCGCGCCTGAGCTTTAATCAGGACTTTATCTTCAGCTTCTGGTGTAAAGCCGATCCCGATGATGGAGGCTGGGGTGATCTCTGGAATACCGAGTATTATCAGGTGGGTTACAGCCTGACAGATAATAATCCCGAATCATTTATCTGGATGAGCGAAACACCCGAGAAGGTGACATCTACCGATGCTACTTGGAAAAAACGTGAATACTCGATACCGGCCGCAGCCAAATATGTATGCATACACTACTGCACTCCCGACTGCGGATACTGGTTCCTGGTAGACGACATCTATATCGGCGTGCCGGAAAACACAACCGTCAAAGCTCCCCTCAGAGCGTCTGCTACTCCGACTCTCATAGGATTCGACATCTTCATCAACGACCATCGCGTAGGCGCTACCACCGAGCATTCATACGTGGCCGACATAACTTCGCTGACCAAGGGCACTCACGTGGCCAAAGTTATGGCAAGATATGCCGAAGGCGTATCCGAACCGGTTGCCACTCAGTTCGAAATCCGTGGAGGTTCCGATGTTGAGCTCACCAACTCTGATGTTAAGGTTAGCTATACAGGTGATGCAGTAATCTTCTCTGCAACTGTAGATTCCGCAGCACTCTATGACCTCACCGGTCTTATGGTGGCTCAGACCAACGAATCAAACACCATGACTCTTGGTAATCTCCACAGCGGTGTCTACACTCTTGTGTATAGCATCAATGGAAAGTCCAACACTTTGAAAATCAAGATTTAATCATTAAAACGATAAAATCTGAACAATAAAGAACGTTGCAAGGTTTTGCATTTAAAAAAATTATGCTTAACTTTGCACCGTTTTCGGGTGGTTACCAGAGTGGCCAAATGGGGCAGACTGTAAATCTGCTGGCTTACGCCTTCGGTGGTTCGAATCCATCACCACCCACTTCAATCCTTAAAAAGGAATTAAGACAACAAGACAATTTTTTTCAAAAAGAGCGCAACCTTACGTTCGCTCTTTTTTTACATAATCGCACCCGAAATGCAAATGCTCCTCAGCCGCACAATCGGGTGATAAAGATAAACTTAATACGAATAGTCATGAAGAAACTACTCTTTCCGCTCCTGACAGCACTGATACTTCTGCTGCCGGCATGTACCAAAGATAAATCGGCCGATGCAGGCGACCTGCTCGCCACAGTGCCCTCCGATGCATCAGTAGTGGCCACTCTCAATCTGCAGTCTCTGCTTGAAGATGCAGGCTGCAAAATCGAAGGTAGCAACATCACTCCCTCGGAAACAATCTCCAAGCTTATCGAAAAATCCTCAAAAGGTGACTCAAGCAAACTATCAATCGGATTTTTCAAAGGAGAAATAGGTATTGATCCCACAGTCGCTGTGCTGTTTCGGGTGGGTTACTATAATTATGTGACAGGCATAGCAGCAGATCCCTCCAAGCTGAAAACAGCCGTTGAAAAGGAATACAAAGTGAAATTTGCCGACCGCGACGGCTTCAGTTCCGCACACAATGTAGCGATAAAAAACAACCAGTTCTGGATCAATCTCGATCAGTCAGAAATCGATATTACCGAACTGAAGCATTTCACAGCCCTGTCCGAAGAGCAATCCTTTAAATCAAATCCCGCATTCGAGCAGTTGGCAGTGATTGAAGATGATGCCCGTGCATGGGGCAACATTGATGGTATACTCAATACCGCAGGGCTCAGCTTCGAACAGCGAGCCATGACCCAGATTGTGACCCAAACCCTATTTGATGATGCAAAATCCCTGATATTCGCAACCAATTTCGAAAAGGGTAAAGCAAGCATACAGATGAGTGTGCTCAATCAGAAAGGATCTGCCGCCAAATTCCTGCTTCCCATCTCTACAGTCGATGTAAAAACCATCGAGAGTATCGGAGGCACGGCCAATGGTGTGGCAGCCATCGACGTGAGTCATAAACTTGTGGATAAACTCACAAAAGATACACAATCCAAGTCACAGTCATTTATCGGCCTGATACTTCAGCAACTCCAGGGTCTCGACGGAACTCTCGCCTTGGCCTACGGCAACGGCGATACACTCAATGGTGTAGTAACCACCAATGGCAGCAATATCACCGACCTTACAAATATGCTCGCTTCGCAGGGACTTCAGACCACAAAAGAGGGTAACATGCTTCGCATAAGCCGCGGAGCCACCGCCGGCGACCGCAAGGTGACTGACCTGGCCGGAATGCTCAAAGGCTCGCTTGCCGGTATCGTATGCACCGTAAACCAGAAAGACATCGAACCATTTGACTGCGCGGTTACCCTTAACCCCGATGGCAAGTCCGTAAAGCTCAATGTATTGCTCAAGACTACCAATACTAACGCCAATTTCCTTGAGACTCTGCTTGAAATGGCCGCCAAATGACACTCCATGCAATATGATTATCGACACCCCGATATGACATCATGCAGACCATAACACTTCAAAACACACTGCCACTCGTATTTGTCGGAGAAAATATTCCGGCATCCTGCGTGTGGCAGTGTTCATGTATATTCAGCCGCGGTGAAACAGTGCTTGTCGAGGCGGCAAGCGGTGGCGGCAAATCGTCGATGTGCGCTTATATATATGGGGCACGCACCGATTACCGAGGAACAATCCTTTTTGATGGCCTGGATATATCCAAACTCTCGATGAGCGACTGGCTCGAGCAGCGCCGCACACATCTGGCATATCTGCCACAGGATTTATCGCTTTTTCCCGAATTATCCGCCTGGGATAACATACAATTGAAAAACCGCCTTACAAACCACTTCACCTACAGCCGCATCGAGCAGATGCTCGAAATGCTCGGTATTGCTGACCGCCGCGATTACCCTGCCGGCCGAATGTCGATAGGTCAGCAGCAGAGAGTTGCAATTATCCGCGCCATCTGCCAGCCATTTGATTTTCTGCTTATCGACGAACCGGTGAGTCATCTCGATTCACACAACAACAGGATCGCGGCCGAACTAATAGCCGAAGAGGCTACCCGACAGGGAGCCGGGATAATATCAACATCTGTAGGCAACCCGCTGCTGCTTGATTACTCCCGCACACTACACCTCTAACCTAACCATATACACACTTGTGCTGACCAAGATACTTCGCAAAAACACAAGCCCGGCCCGAATAGCCGGCTTCCTGCTCTCAAATTTCATCGGCATGGCTATAGTGCTGGGAGCGTTGCAATTCTACTCCGATGCCGGTACCATATGGGAATCCGATGACTCATTCATCAGCAGTGATCTGCTCGTGGTCAATCACCGCGTGACCTCCGCCAATACACTCGGTGAGAAAAATTCCAGCTTTACTCAGGAAGAAATCGCAGAAATCGCCGCCCAACCATGGGTAAGAAGCGTAGACCCCTTTACTGCCAACGACTTCCGGGTCAACGCCTCGGTCAATACCGGGCGCCACGGCATGACGACCGCCATGTTTTTCGAATCAATACCTGATAAATATGTAGATGTTCCGGCCGGTCAGTGGGCATGGGAACCGGGGTCCAATGAAGTGCCTATCATTATACCGCGAGATTATCTGTCACTCTATAATTTCGGGTTCGCCGGTTCGGCAGGACTGCCGCAGATGTCAGAGGGTATAATAGGAGCGGTGCCACTGACATTGCAGTTACAAAGCGAAGATGGTTCGCGCAGTCTGACTCTTTACGGACGGATAGCAGGTTTCAGCAACAAACTTAATACCATCCTTGTGCCGGAAGCATTCATGCATGAAGCCAACAGTATGCTCGGAACAGACTATGCAGCCAAACAACCCTCTCGCCTTGCCATCGACACAAATTCTCCCGGCGACACCGCAATCCGCGAATATCTGGATCAACACGATCTTGAGATTTCCGGCGACAAAACAGCAACATCAGCAGCCTTTCTTTTGCGTCTCGTAACCGGAATAGTATTAGCGGTTGGTGGTATCATCACACTACTTTCGATAGGCATCCTTATGCTATCGGTATCGCTTATCATGGAGCGCAGTCGCGGCAAGATTCACAATCTGCTGATGCTGGGATACCCGGTGTGGCGAATCGGGAAGCCCTATTTTCTTCTTACTTTATGGTCATCTGTAGGAGCACTCGCACTTGCGCTGACTGCGGTCTTCGGGCTGCGTGCCTGGTATTTAGAGCCGCTTCGCGGCCTTGGAGCCGGCTCCGGTTCGGCGTGGATTTCGGTCTGTGTAGGAGCCGGATTAACAATTATAGTCATATGTGCTAATTATCTGGCCATACGCAATCGGGTGCGCGGAGCATTCCGTACGTAGCATTAACATTAGTTAATTAACATTGTTAACTAATTGTTAAGCTTCGTTAAAGGTGTATTAATTGACTATTTTTGTAGACTTACTGCAAAGAAATCTGGCCTTGGCCATGAAAACTCAACTATTGCAAATGTTGCAAACCCTTACAATTTCGGTGCATTTCTGACTCTGAAGTTACGTATCGTTGCGGCTCGCAGCTGCGACGGTGCCTGATTTTGTGTGTTAAAAATCGCTGAATAAAAGTCATGAAAAAAGAGAACAACAATAAAAACCCAATGTAAAACTTAATCACATTCTTGCATGAAGAACTTATGTTTTCATCTGAACAGGAAGGTATGGGTGACAATGGCAATGCTATTGACGCTCGCACTTCCGTCTCTGGCTCAGAAGATCGCTGTCACCGGACACGTGGTCGATGAACTCGGAGACGACCTGATCGGTGCCACCATTATGGAGAAAGGCACCACCAACGGCGTATCGGCCGACATCGAGGGTAACTTCACCATCAATGTGCCGAGCAACGCTGTGCTTGTGGTCAGCTATGTTGGATTTGACCCGATGGAGATACCCGTCAATGGTCAGACCCATCTGGAGATCACTATGAAGCAGAACGCCACACTCCTCGCCGAGACAGTGGTAATCGGTTACGGTTCGGTTAAGAAATCCGACGCTACCGGTTCTGTAGCAGTTATTACCCCCGACGATATCGATGCCGGTATCTCGACTTCCGCTCAGGATCTGCTGGTAGGCGCAAGCCCCGGTGTGGTTGTTACAACCAATGGTGGTAACCCCTCTGGCAATGCTAACATCCGTATCCGTGGTGGTTCCTCACTCTCAGCTTCCAATGACCCTCTGATCGTGATCGACGGTGTGCCTCAGAGCAACGGCACAGGCGCAGGTGGTGCCAACGCACTCACTATGCTTAACCCGCAGAACATCGAATCAATGACTATCCTTAAAGATGCTTCTGCAACCGCCATCTATGGTTCTCGCGCATCTAACGGTGTGATCATCATCACCACCAAGAAAGGTAAGAAGGGTAAACCCCAGGTTAACTTCGCAGCCAACTTCCATGTAAACACTGCCCGCAAGACCCTCAAGATGATGGGTCGCGACGAGTATCTGCGCACCATGGAGAACTATAAGTACCTCTCTGACGATGCAAAGAGCAAAATCGCAGCCATGCAGATCGTCAATGAGGAAAATGGTGAAATCTCTTACCACAATACCGATTGGCAGAAACAAGTGCTCCGCACCTCTTTCTCTCATGACTATTCTCTGTCTGTAGGCGGTTCCGCAGGTGTTGTTCCCTATCGCGTGAACGCTTCTTTCACTCAGAACGACGGTATCGTGAAGACCTCTTCAATGCAGCGTACTACCGTAGGCTTCAACCTGAACCCGAAGTTCTTTAACGACCAGCTCGCTATCACTGCCAGCGCAAGCGGCACATATATCCGCATGGGCAACTCAGCCGGTGTAATCGGTGGCGCCCTCGGCATGGCTCCGATCTATCCCGTATACAATCAGTATTCTATGCTGGATGCCAACATGCCTCAGATGTTCAACGGTTACTTCAATATCCTCCGCTCAACCGGTGACCCCGAAACCAACGCTTCGGAAAACCCGCTCCAGCTCCTCAAGGATCAGAAGAACATAGGCAAGGGCCTCAGCTCTACCGGTAACCTGCAGATTGACTATGCTCTCTACTGGGTACCTGAACTGCACTTCAACCTCAACCTCGGTTATCAGGTAGACAAGTCAACCAATAACACTTGGGTTCAGCCCAACTCAATCATGGCTTGGAGAAGCAACTACAAAAATGGTGCTCCTACCCGCGCCGAATGGTACAAACTCCAGCGCAACACCAACCTCTCTTTCTATATCAACTATAAGAAGGAATTCGAGGCTATCAAGTCAAACCTTGATGTAACCGTAGGTTATGACTGGCAGCGCATGGACTGGCACGACCGCTCTATCACCAAGTTCACCGGCATGGGTTATAACAATGACTGGACAAGCATCTACAATGGTGGTGTCTATAATCTTCAGATTGACCCCGCTACCGAGCAGTATATCGGTCACACCTACAATGACAATCCCCGCACATTTGGTGCCGACATCGAACAGCTCGTATCTTTCTACGGCCGTTTGAACTATATATTCGATGACACTTATCTGCTGACCTTCACTCTTCGTGATGACGGTTCTTCACACTTTGCAAAGCATAACCGCTGGGGTCTGTTCCCCGCTGTGGCTCTGGGTTGGAAGATCAACAACATGCCCTTCATGAAGCGCGCAGAAGGCTGGCTCAATGAGTTCAAACTCCGTCTCGGCTGGGGTCAGACCGGTCAGCAGGATATGAACGGCAACAACTTCGGTTACATGCCTTACTACGTCAATTCATACACCGGCGGTTCACAGTATCTTGACCCGAACGGTTCAGGTGAATGGATCAACCCCCTCTATCCTAACTACTACAATCCCGATCTGAAGTGGGAAACCACTACTACATGGAACGTCGGTATCGACATGGGCTTCATGAACAACCGCATCACACTGGCAGCCGACTGGTATCTGCGTAAGACTACCGACCTGCTTGCATTCGTGCCCACCGGCTCAATGAACACTGCCAACAAGATGTGGCGCAACATCGGTGAGATGGAGAACCTCGGTGTAGAAGTTACCATCGGTGCAAAACCCATCGTAACAGAAGACTTCACCTGGAACACTGCATTCAATGTAGGTTGGAACCGCAATAAGATCACCAAACTTCAGGGCACAGGCGCCGACTCCCGCACAGAGGCTATCTCTACCGGTGGTACAGGCTCTTACACTGTAGGCTGGCACATCGTAGGTCAACCCGCATTCTCATTCATGGTTTACGAGCAGGTATATGACAAGAATGGCGATCCCATCGAGGGCCAGTATGTTGACCAGAACCGCGACGGTGTGATCAACGAGGCTGACCAGATCGTATATCACTCAAAAGACCCGAAGGTTACCATGACCTGGAACAACAACTTCCAGTGGAAGAACTGGGACCTCGGCTTCACACTCCGCGCCAACATCGGCAACTATGTGTATAACAAGCTGAAATACGACAACACCCGTCTGTATAACTCAGGTGCCGCTCAGTATATGCTTTCCAACATGCTTTCTAACACTCCGCTCTTCTCAGAGGCCGGCTCAGCTGAACTGCTCCCTCTTTCAAGCTACTTTGTGGAGAATGCATCGTTCCTGCGCTGCGACAACATCACACTGGGTTACACATTCCGCAACCTTATCAAGGATCAGCTCACCCTGCGCATCTTCGCCGCAGTGCAGAATCCTTTCGTGATTACCAAATTTACCGGCATCGATCCTGAGGAATTCGGTGGCCTGCAGAGCGACCCGTATCCGCGGCCTATCACCACTTCACTCGGCATCGTGGCTACATTCTGATTTCTTAATCCAACCTGAAGAAAGAAAACAAATATGAAATCGATAAATAAAGTGATCATCGGTTTTGGTGTGGCCGCCATGTCGCTCGGACTCGGTTCCTGCGTCAACGACCTCGACCTCAAGCCCACCGATCCGAATAAACTAACCGACGTCCGCAACGACATGGATCGTGTCTTTGCCGACATATACCTTAACTTCTCGACCGACGGTGCCAACGGCAGCAGCCCGGTAATGGACTTCGACGGCGGTATGGCCAACTTCAGCCGCGCCATGTTTACCGCAGAGTGTATGCCCACCGATGAAGTGGCATGGCTCTGGGACCCCGAGAAATTCGGTAACCTCAAATATGGCACAGTTACTCCCTCAGTGCCCTGTATGTATGGTGTATACTCTCGTCTGACCATCAACATCGCACTCTGCAACCAGTTTATCGCATCTGTTAACAATGGCGACTTCAATCTCAGCGATGAAAACGCCAAGAAGCGCTCCGAGGAGTATATCCGTCAGGCCAAAACTCTCCGCGGTCTCTGCTACTACTACATGATGTCATTCTATGACAAAGTGCCCTATTCAAACGAGAATACCAGCGTAGGTGAAATGCCGGAGCAGAAACCTCGCGCCGAGGTTTATGACCTTGTGACATCTGACCTCGAGGGTGTGGTTGCAGATTATGCTAAAGACCAGGTTCCCTATTATGGCTTTGCAGGTCGCGATGCAGCTCAGGCTGTTCTGGCCAAGATTTACCTCAATGGTGAAGTATTCGCAGGCCGCGCAGACTATAACAAGTGCTACGCACACTGCAAGGATATCATCGACCATCTCGGCAATACCGGCTACTATGGTACAGGTCTTGCCCGCAGCTACCACACTCTCTTCGGTGCCAACAACAAGAAGTATGTGCTCGGTAACGGCGGCAGCGATGTCAATGAGATTATCCTCGCTTCTATCAATGACCGTATCAACCTCAAGAGTTGGGGTAACGCTACCTTCATGATCGACGCATGGGTCGGCACAAGCAATGCTGTGGTACCCGAGGGTAAACCCACCGACAAGGAAGCTCTCAACGGTGTGATCTTCGACAACGAAGATGGCACTCAGGGCATCTGGCACTATGATCCTTCATATGCTGATCCTGAAACTCTCAAAGCAGCTGTCAAGGCTTACAATGACGACCTCGAAGATTGGCAGAAAGTCATCAAATATACACTCAACGGTGTGCACTACACATGGAATCCCAACGCAGGCGGTGCTCTCTCTCAGGGTTGGCTCAACGCAGGCGATGGCTGGAAGTGTCTTGTAGCCCGCAAGATCTTTGTTGAGAAGTTCACTTGGAACGATGCAGCAAAATCAGTATCTCCCGATACCCGCACTTACTGGTGGCAGACTTCAGCTCACAACTTCACTATCGAGAACAAATCACTGCTCGGTGACGACTGGGGCACCAACGGCTATCTGACTCCCAAGTATTCAAACTGGGTATTCGATGAAGATGGTTCTATCGACTCAGCAGCATCAGCTCCTCTGGCAGCCGATGGTCAGCCTGCAGCAGACTACGCTCTGATTCGTCTCTCTGAGATTTATCTGACAGCAGCCGAAGCTATCCTGAATGGCGGTGGCGGTTCTATGGCAGAAGCCCTCAAGTATGTCAATGCTGTGCGCCAGCGCGCATACTCAGGAACTCACCTTGATGCCGACGGCAACGAAGTGGCCGACTATCAACCCTGGACTTCACTCTCTATGGAAGACCTGCGCGATGAGCGTGCACGCGAGCTTTACAACGAGAATGTTCGCCGCACAGACCTTATCCGCTGGAATATGTGGACTACCGGCTACACTTGGGACTGGAAAGGTGGCGTGCGCACAGGTACCAACCTGCCCGAATACACCAAACTCTATCCTATACCTGAGCGTGTGATGGTATCATCTAACTTCCGCCAGACCACAGGTTATTAATGAGTAAAAAATCGAAAATCGATTAATTCAAGAAATAATGAAAAAACTCGCAATATTTATGGCAATGGGGGCAATGGTGCTCGGTCTGGCATCCTGCAAGCAGGAGGATAATCCCCAGTACCACGCACCCAAGCACTTCAAGGTGAATACCCCCGCCTTCCAGAACGAGACTCTTGTGACCAACGGAGATCAGACCAACAAGTCATCGTTCAACCTGTTTTGCTCGCAGCCCGATTACGGCTACTCAGCAATCTGCAACTATTCTGCACTTTGCTCTCTCAATCCCGATGCTCCGATAGAAGAATGGACAGCGCTGCCTAACAGCAATCCGACTTCGGCTGCTATCGCAATTCCTCTCTATGAACTCGCAGTGGCTATCAATACTCAGCTCGGTGCCCAAGATGAACAGGATTTCAACAACCGCAACCTCGGAGCAACCCCCTATCAGGTATTCTTCAGAGCTGTATGCGAAATCCCCGGTATCGAGGGTTCAAGAATCGTTTCTGAGAACTATGTAAGCTACAACAAGGTTCAGCTCGCTTATGCCGAGAAGAAACCGGGTTGGGTTTATATCTGTGGCGACGTGGTGAACCTCACCACAGGCGTAGCCAACGGCTTTACCGGCCCAGCAGCTTCGGCAGCAGACTTGTATGACGCTAACTTCCGCCTTTATGAACCGGACAATATGATCGGCGAAAAGGTATATGTAGGCGTATTCGGCATGACTCCCAAGGTAGAAGACTCCTCTAAGAGTTATGAGGATAACTGCTCACAGTTCCGCTTCTTCACCGAGCTTCTCGGTTGGAAGGCCGATGCTTCATACGGTTCAAACAAAGCTGACTTCTTCTGCTTAAGCATTACCGATAAATATGAAACCGGCTACAGCGGCAAGGTTGTGGCTCAGGGTCTCGGTAACTGGGGTATCTGGTGCTGCGATCATGTTGATCCGGTGCCTGTGACCATCGTATTCGACCTCGTGCAGCTGCAGATTTACGTTCAGGCAGGCGAACACAATGTAACCTTCACCGGTCGCACTCCGACCTTCGAGTAATTCACTCTAACAAGATTTCAAAGCAATCATGAAAAAAATAAAATTCATATCTGCTCTGGCTCTTACGATGGCATTGGTATCGTGCGACAACTTCGACCTTCCCAATCCTCCGGGACAGAGCTACGACGAGCCCATCGGCATCTTCACCGGTGCTGATCTCGAACTGGCTTCACCTGAGACTCAGATTCTCAACCTTGTTGAGGCCAACAAAGCCAATGAAAATGTGGTTGTGGCTAAAATCGCCAAACTCGAGAACTTCCCCACAGATTACACTCTGAATATTGAGATGGAGGTTGCCGCTGACGACCAGTTCAAGAAAGTATCTACCATCGAAACTGTCATCGAAGACACACTTGAAGGTGACAAGGTGGTAACTGCTAACCCAGACTTCCTGAATGCCGCTATTCAGGAGGTTCTGACCAAGCACCCCGGCCAGTATGACATCGTGGTTCGTTTTGTAGCCTACGCTGTCAACGGCACTACCAAACTGCGTCTCGGTTCGCCGACTACTACTTATCTGACCGAAGGTCTGAGTGTGCGCACTCTTGATCCGACCAAGGTACTCGACATGAAGTATTACCTTGTGCCTTGCGATGCCAATGGTGCTCCTCAGTTTGCCAAGGGTATCCAGATGGATAACACATCGGGCAACAATGTTTCAACTTACGACAATCCTGAATTTGCTATCAAGTTCGAGATTCCGGAGGCTGAGGCTGTTGCAGGTTATCGCTTCATGATATTTGGCGAAGCTGCCTACGCTGCCAAAGACGCTACTCAGGGTCTTGGCTGTAATCCTGCAGCCGACGGCATCTCCGGCGTGCTCGTGGCAGGTGGCAAACCCGGTGTGATCAGAAACATGATCGGTGACGTTCAGGTAATCATCAATGTGAGCGAGGATACATATCAGGTTACATACGCTCTCGAGGTTATCTGGCCACTGTCAGGCACAACTCTGACCAAGCCCGATCAGGCTATGCTCCTCTACACAACCAACTACATCAACTATTCAGGTGTGACATATCTCGGTTCTCAGTACTATCTCTGCGGCCAGCCCGACTACAAGGGTGCGATAGCATTCCGTCAGTCAGACGAAGAACCCTTCGAGGATTCTGAAGATGGCCTGACCCGCAGCGGTAAACTGACTGCTGTAGGTGGCACTCAGCTCAAGACTCCTAAGGGCGCTAACCTCTACTGGGTAGATGTAAACCTGCTCCAGATGACTTACTCGGTTACCGCTCTCGAAACCATGAGTCTCGTTGGTGAACACAATAGCTGGAACGAAAAAGCCGAAGAGGTAGATGGTAAAGCTCCCGCTGTAGCGCTGACCCACGCTAAGAATGCTTATAATGTATGGACAGCTAAAGATGTTGAACTCGGTGGTGAGTTCAAAGTCAACTGCAACTATGCATGGGCTGAGGACTTCGGTGGCACTGCAGTGCCCGATGTAGATGGCAAGAAGGTATTCAACCTGGTACACAAGGGTGGCAACCTTTCTATCGAGAAGGGTAAGTATGATATCACTATCGACTTCTCTACTCTGCCTTACACTATGACTTGCGTGAAGAAGTAATTTAACTTCTGACACCAATACCGCTATGAAGCGGGTTCGGAAAATTCCGGACCCGCTTCTTTTGCATTCCGCCCATGGATTTTATCAAAATATTTATAATCATATTGGTGTGCCGTTGAACCATCGGCCACATGAGATGTTATTCTGAAGGCATTGTGCCGAATCTTATTTAAAAATTTCACTATTCACTTATTCACTAACAGATTGAGCCATGAAATCACCAATCAGCAAAAGCTCAGCTACAGTCAGCGCTCTGGTGCTCGACAGACCGGAAACTTTCGCAATCCGGAAAACATTCCAATTGACTATGGTTATTATGACGATTGCCATGTTTATGACGGGTATTTATTTAAATTAAGGGAGATTAACACTGAGAGAAAGGAGTTTAACAAACGTGTACCAATATTAGCATATTGGTGCGCGTTTTAATTTTGCTTCCCCGCGACGGGGGAGAGACTTCATGACTTTTTTCATGACTTAGATATGTTTCAACCAAGCCTGAATCAATACATTGAGGTCAGGCGGTTCGTCCGCCATCTCCTCCCGGACTGGAAAACATAATTGTCTAAATTTTGGGTTATATACATTAGTAATTTCTATCGTCTGCCCGCGGCGAGAAGCCCGGTCAGGGAAAAATCCGGTCATCGTGAGATGCTCGGATTTTTTTATTTGAAAATCAGTGCTTATTTATTAATTTTGTGTGTAAGGGGGTGCATGTGGAGCCTCCGGATTAAGGCATTAATATGCAACCGATACAGAGTTACAGACAACAGGATTTGACTCACTCGGCCGACGATGAGATGGTGGAGCGCGAGTTTCGCTCACTGCTTCAGGCATACGTGCAGAGCAATCATCGCAAGAAGGTCGAGATAATCGAGCGGGCATATCGGTTTGCAGCCGCCGCCCACCGTGGAGTGCGCCGTCGCAGCGGTGAGCCATATATCCTCCACCCTATCGCTGTTGCCAAGATTGTGCTTACCGAACTCGGACTCGGCTCGACCTCAATATGTGCGGCATTACTGCATGATGTGGTTGAAGACACCGAGTTCACCCGCGAGGATATAGAGGCTAACTTCGGGCCCAAAATAGCGGGGATAGTAGACGGCCTCACAAAAATATCGGGCGGAATTTTCGGAGACAAAGCTTCGCTGCAAGCTGAAAACTTCCGCAAGCTGCTGCTGTCGATGTCGACTGATATCCGGGTAATTCTGGTGAAGATGGCCGACAGACTCCACAATATGCGCACATTAGGTTGCCTGCGCCCCGAGAAGCAATTCAAGATTGCCGGTGAGACCCTGTATATCTACGCACCGCTCGCCAACCGACTCGGCCTTTTCAAAATAAAAACCGAACTTGAAGATCTCGCTTTCAAATATGAGCACCCTAAGGCATACGCTGAAATTTGTGCCAAAATCAATGAAAGTGAAGAACATCGGGATCTGATTATCGAAAAATTCGTAGCCCCGGTGCGCAAGCGTCTTGATGAAGCCGGTTTCAAATATGAAATCAAAGGGAGGGTGAAAAGCGCCTATTCGATATATCGCAAGATGCAGAAGAAGAACGTAAGCTTCGACGAAATCTACGATATCTATGCCGTGCGGGTGATATTCGAAAATGATGATGACTCTCAGGAGCGCCTGCGATGCTGGGAAATATACACCTTTTTCAGCGACGGCCATAATCTTCACCCCGAGAGGCTGCGCGATTGGACCTCGGTACCAAAAGCCAACGGATACCGGGCACTGCACCTGACCGCCATGGGCCCTGAAGGTGAATGGATAGAAGTTCAGATTCGCTCGCGGAAGATGGACGATATTGCCGAACTCGGATACGCTGCCCACTGGAAATATAAAGATGGTGTGACCGATGATGAAACCGAGCTTGACCGCTGGATGAATACTGTAAAAGATATTCTGGCCAACCCGGAACCTAACGCTATAGATTTTCTGGACACCATCAAGCTGAATCTGTTTGCCTCCGAAATATATGTATTCACGCCTCGCGGAGATCTGCTGACGATGCCGGCTGATTCTACCGTGCGCTACATGGCATTCAGCATACACTC
>CAMWLY010000032.1 GCA_947175145.1 uncultured Muribaculaceae bacterium
GAGTGCTGATGGTGCTCGGCGAGGGTAAAGATCTCGGCGAAGCACGTAAGGCGGCATATTCCAATGTAAACAAAATAGACTGCGACGGCTTGTTCAACCGCACCGACATCGGTGCCAAATGAATAAAAATATGGCAAAGGTTATCAGCGGGAAAGATCTCGCAAAGAAAATAAAGGAAGATATAGCAGCCAAGGTTCCGGAACTTACTGCCAAATATGGTCGCGCACCGCATCTGGCAGTGATTCTGGTAGGAGAAGACCCGGCAAGCCAATCCTATGTTAAGTCAAAAGGGAAAGATGCCGAGCAGGTCGGCTACCGCTCTACTACGATTCGTCTGCCGGAAGACACTCCGGAATCAAAGCTTCTTGAGATTATCGATGAACTCAACAAAGATGAGCAGACCGACGGCATACTGGTGCAGCTGCCTGTGCCGGCACACATCGACGAGGATCGTATAATTGAGGCAATCGCCAAGGAGAAAGATGTAGATGGTTTTCACCCGGCGAATGTCGCTGCCCTCTGGCAGAAAAGAGACTGCGTGTATCCCTGCACTCCCAAGGGTGTGATCCGGATGCTCGATGAAGCCGGTGTGGAGATTGCCGGCAAGCGCGCAGTGGTGATCGGTCGAAGCAATATCGTAGGACTCCCCATGGCCAAGATGCTGCTGGACCGCAATGCTACTGTGACAATCGCACACAGCCGCACCGCCAATCTGGCAGAAGTAACCCGCGAAGCTGATATACTGGTGGCTGCAGTGGGCCGTCTCCGCATGGTCAAGGCCGACTTGGTTAAACCCGGAGCTGTGGTGATTGATGTCGGTGTAAACCGCGATCCGGAAACCGGTAAGCTTGCAGGCGATGTGGATTATCAGGAAGTCGAACCTATCGCTTCAGTGATTACACCGGTGCCCGGTGGTGTGGGCCCGATGACCCGCGCCTGCCTTATGGAAAATACTCTTGAGTGCTATCTGAATTCACAGGATAAGAAATAAATCATGATTGAAAGATACAGCAGGCCCGAAATGAGGGCCATCTGGACTGAAGAAAATAAATTTAACGCCTACCTTAAGGTAGAGATACTCTCGGCTGAGGCATGGCGCGAACTTGGTGTGGTTCCTCCCGAAGATATAGATAAGCTGTGGGCAAACGCCACATTCAGCATACCCCGCATCAAGGAAATTGAGGAGCAGACTCGTCATGATATAGTCGCTTTCACACGCGCTGTCAGCGAATCGCTCGGCGAGGAGAGAAAGTGGGTACATTATGGTCTGACCTCTACCGATGTGGTAGATACAGCCAACGGCTACCTGCTCAAACAGGCCAATGAGATTCTGCGTGCCGACCTGGTTCGCTATATCGACATGCTTGCCGCGCAGGCCAAGAAATACAAGTATACACCCTGCATAGGCCGCACACATGGTATTCATGCCGATATCACATCGTTCGGTCTTAAGTGGGTGCTCTGGTATGCCGAGATGAAGCGCAATCTGAAACGCTTCGATGAAGCCGCACGCGGTGTGGAAGTCGGCAAACTTTCGGGAGCCGTCGGTAACTTCGCCAATATACCTCCCTTCATTCAGGATTATGTTTGCAAGAAGTTAGGCATCGAGTCAGCTGATGTATCCACACAGGTGATTCAGCGTGACCGCCACGCATACTACCTGGCCACTCTCGCACTTATAGGAGCGTCAATCGAACAGATGGCCATGGAAATCCGCGGTTTGCAGCGCACCGAGGTTCATGAGGTCGAAGAAGCATTCGGCAAAGGCCAGAAAGGCTCAAGCGCTATGCCCCATAAGCGCAACCCTATCGGTTCGGAGAATATGTGTGGCTGCGCGCGTGTACTTCGCGGATATATGGCAACCGCATACGAGAATGTAGCTCTCTGGCACGAACGCGACATTTCACACTCTGCCACAGAGCGAATCATTCTGCCCGATGCCACAATGCTGCTCGATTATATGCTCAACCGCATGGCAAATATCCTGGGCAACCTCACCGTCTTCGAAGATAAGATGAAAGCCAATATCTATATCACCAATGGTGTGATATTCGCTCAGCGTGTCATGAATGCACTTATCGCCAAAGGCTTCGCCCGCGAAAAGGCTTATGATACCGTGCAGCCGGTGGCTATGGCGGCCATGGCAGCCGGTGTGCCCTACGCAGATTTGCTTCGTGAAAACGAGACAATCAAGGCCAACCTCACCGATGAGGAACTTGATGCTTGTTTCACACTGGATTACTACATGAAAAATGTGGACCATATCTTCGCTCGCAACGGTCTGCAATAATTCCCAACAATAATATTATGTCAGAGACACTTGTGGTGGTCGGCTCCCAGTGGGGAGATGAAGGTAAAGGCAAGATCACCGATTATTTCGCAACGAGGGCCGATATGGTGGTTCGCTACCAGGGCGGCAATAACGCCGGACACACAGTGGTATTCGGCGGCAATAAATATTCGCTTCAAAGCATTCCTTCGGGCATTTTCAACCCCAAGACCGTGAATATCATGGGCAACGGCATGGTGGTAAATCCTGTATCGGTATGCGCCGAGCTTGATAAGCTGCATGACCGCGGAATCACCGATTATCAGCTTTATATCTCCACTCGCGCCGCAATGGTCATGCCCTGGCACCCGATGCTCGATGGTGCCTACGAAGCCAAGAAAGGTGCAGACCTGATCGGCACTACCAAAAAGGGTATCGGCCCGGCATATTCAGACAAATACAGTCGCACAGGCATTCGCATGGGAGACCTGCTCGAGCCTGAATATTTCCGCTCACGCCTTGAAGCCGCTCTTGAGGTGAAGAACCTTGAGCTCGAGATGTATGGTCTGCCGACTCTCAATGTTGATGAGGTATATGATCAATATATGGAGCTGGCGAAGCGTCTCGGTCCGATGATTACCGACACATCGCGCATGATTAACGATGCTCTGCGCACTCCCGACAAACGGGTGCTTTTCGAAGGCGCTCAGGGCATGATGCTCTGTATCGAGCATGGCACATATCCCTTTGTCACTTCATCGAGTCCTTCGGCTGCATCTGTGCCGGTAGGAGCGGGTATCGCCCCCAAATGGGTGCGCAATGCCATAGGTGTAGCCAAGGCATACTGCACACGCGTCGGCTCGGGACCGTTTCCCACAGAACTCCACAATCAGATCGGTGATGATATCCGCGAGAGAGGACATGAATATGGCACTGTGACCGGACGCCCGCGCCGCATCGGCTGGTTCGATGCCGTGGTTGCACGATACACTGCCGAACTCGGAGGTCTCACACACTGGGCTGTAATGCTGCTCGATGTGCTCTCCGGCCTTGATACCATCAAAATCTGCACTCACTATGAGCTCGACGGTCAGATGATTCAGTCACCTCCATCTACAATCGCATCGCTCGAACGCTGCAAACCGGTATATATAGAGATGCCGGGTTGGAAAGAGGATATCACCGGAATCACGGAATTCGAGGATTTGCCGGAAAATGCCAAAGCATACGTGCGCAAGCTTGAAGAACTCACCGGAGTGCCTGTGGGTATGATTTCAGTCGGTCCCGACCGCCAACAGACTATCATTGTAGATAAGGAACTGAATAAATTCTAATCTGCAACCATCCCCGTAAAAACTAAAACCAACAGCAATATATGTCATTTATCACAGACAAAATCCAGCAGGAGGGTATCACATTTGATGATGTGCTGCTAATCCCTGCCTTTTCCAATGTCACCCCCGACAAGGTGCAGCTTGGCACTCGATTCTCACGCAATATCACCCTGAATATCCCGGTGGTATCTGCAGCGATGGATACTGTGACCGAGGCTTCGATGGCAATTGCCATAGCACGCGAGGGTGGTATAGGCGTGATTCATAAAAATATGAGTATTGCCGCTCAGGCCGCTCAGGTCCGCAAAGTGAAACGCGCCGATTCCGGTATGATTTATGACCCGGTGACCATCACCCGCGATAAGACGGTCGGTGATGCACTCCGCCTTATGAAGGAAAATAAAATCGGTGGTATACCGGTAATTGATGAGGAGCGCCACCTGATCGGCATCATCACCAACCGCGACCTCCGCTTTCAGCAGGACATGAGCATCAAAGTCGGTGACATCATGACCTACGAAGATCTGATTACAACACACAGCGCGAACTTATCGGATGCTGCTCAGATTCTTCTCGAAAACAGAATCGAGAAATTGCCTGTGGTTGATGATGACAATCGCCTTATCGGACTTATCACATATCGCGATATAACTAAAATCAGCGAGTTTCCGAATGCCTGCAAGGATGCCAAGGGTCGTCTGCGCGTGGCGGCAGGTGTGGGTGTGACCAAAGACACACTGGAGCGTGTGCAGGCACTTGTGGACAATGGTGTCGATGCCGTGGTAATCGACACAGCCCACGGCCACTCGGCCAATGTGATCCGCACTCTCAAGAGTGTGAAGGAGGCTTTCCCACAGATTGATGTAGTAGTCGGCAACATTGCCACTGCCGAGGCTGCGGAATTCCTCATCGAGGCCGGTGCCGACGGTATCAAGGTCGGCATAGGCCCGGGCTCAATCTGCACCACACGCATTGTGGCCGGAGTCGGGGTGCCTCAGCTCACAGCCATATATGATGCCGCTCAGGCAGCACACCGTCATGATGTGCCTGTGATTGCCGATGGCGGTCTCCGCTATTCGGGCGATGTGGTCAAGGCGATAGCAGCAGGCGGTGACTGCGTGATGATGGGCTCAATGCTCGCCGGTGTAGAGGAATCCCCCGGTGAAACCATCATCTACAATGGTCGCAAATTCAAGTCCTATCGCGGCATGGGTTCTGTCGAAGCCATGCAGGCAGGTTCTAAAGACCGCTACTTCCAGGGTGACCAGCTCGACACCAACAAACTGGTGCCGGAGGGTATTGTGGCTCGGGTGCCATACAAAGGCACTCTCGGAGAAACCGTGTACCAGCTTATAGGCGGTCTGCGCTCAGGCATGGGTTACTGCGGTGCTCACAATATCGAAGAACTGCACAATGCCAAGTTTGTGCGTATCACTTCGGCCGGTGTCAAGGAGAATCACCCCCACGATGTGACTATCACCAAAGAAGCACCCAACTATTCACCCGGCATGTAAACAGATATGGAGAAAATTCTGATTATAGATTTCGGGTCGCAATACACTCAGCTTATCGCTCGCCGTGTGCGTGAGCTGAATGTATATTGCGAGATACACCCGTTCAATCATTTCCCGCTTCCCGACAGTGACACAGTGGGTGTAATTCTGTCGGGCAGTCCCTCATCGGTGCGCGACGAGGGCTCTCCCCGCATCGACATGAGCTCCTTCAAAGGTCGCTTACCGCTGTTAGGCGTGTGTTATGGCGCCCAGCTTCTCGCACTCGAAGGGGGAGGCAGTGTGGAGGGGGCGCCAAGCCGTGAGTATGGCCGCGCCATGCTTTCGGTAGTAGAGCCTTCCGACCCGCTGATGCAAGGACTCCCATCGCCCACACAGGTATGGATGAGCCATGGTGACACAATCACCGGTGTGCCGGCGGAGTTCAGGGTTATCGGTTCCACAGACCATGTGCGTGTTGCCGCATATCATATCGAGGGAGAAATGACCTGGGGCATACAGTTCCACCCCGAGGTATTTCATTCCACTGATGGTCCCAAGCTTCTGCGCAACTTTGTGATGGATATATGCGGTTGCTCCGGCACATGGAGCCCGGCGTCATTTATAGAAACCACAGTTGCCGAGCTTAAGGAGCGCATCGGCGATGACAAAGTGATTCTCGGACTCTCGGGGGGCGTGGATTCCACAGTAGCCGCTGTGTTGCTTCACAAGGCTATCGGTTCGAATCTGCATTGCATATTCGTGAACAATGGTCTGCTGCGTGCCGGCGAGTTTGATGATGTGCTGGCCCAATACCGCGGCATGGGTCTGAATGTGCGCGGTGTCGATGCTTCCGAACGATTCTATGCCGACCTCAAGGGAGTGACAGACCCCGAACGGAAGCGCAAGATTATCGGCCGCGATTTCGTGGAGGTTTTCAATGCCGAAGCGAAGAAAATCGAAGATGCCAACTGGCTCGGACAGGGCACTATCTATCCCGATGTAATCGAAAGTTGCTCTGTCAAGGGTCCGTCGGCTACTATCAAATCGCATCATAATGTGGGTGGTCTGCCCAAAGAGATGAACCTGAAGATTGTGGAACCACTGCGTCTACTTTTCAAAGATGAAGTGCGCCGTGTGGGACGCGAATTAGGCATCGACCCCTCACTGCTCGGACGTCACCCCTTCCCGGGTCCGGGGCTCGGCATCAGAATCCTCGGCGAGGTAACTGCCGAAAAGGTGCGTATCCTGCAGGCGGCCGACAAAATCTTTATTGACAACCTGCGCGAATCCGGCTGGTATGACAAGGTCTGGCAGGCCGGTGTGGTACTTCTGCCCGTGCAGAGTGTCGGTGTGATGGGCGACGAGAGAACCTATGAATCTTGCTGCGCTTTGCGAGCTGTGATTTCCACCGACGGCATGACCGCCGACTGGGTGCATCTCCCCTACGAACTGCTTGCCAAAGTCAGCAATGAAATTATCAATAAGGTGCGCGGAATTAACCGCGTAGTCTATGACATCTCCTCAAAACCACCGGCAACAATCGAATGGGAATGATTATTATTTGATTATTCAAATCAAATAATTTACCTTTGCATCGCATAGCCCGAGAGGTTTTCGGAATTTTGTCAAGTATAATTGTATCTTAATGGTTTCTTGACTATCTTCCGGGAATCGCTCAGGATATGCGATTCGGTTTTATAACATTTTGTCAACCGAATCAAACCATTTTTTATATCAAAATGAGACCGAAAAAACAACTTACCTCTCTATTCCTGGCTTTCTGCACCGGAATTATGTTGTTATGGGGAACATCGTGTGAGCGCGATACCATTAAGGGGAATGAGCAGTATGAGATAATCGATCCGGTTGACCCCGCCACCAAACCACAAGTAGAAACAGTTGACGCTCCAACAGCTCTTATAGGCAATTTCGGCACATCGGAGGCAGAGTTGAAGAGCTGCTTCACTAACATAGTGAGTCCGGAACAGGCTAAAATAATCATCATTCAAAACGATGCTATCAAGGCCAATGAAGAAATCCTGACTCAAGCCTACAACAAAGGCTCACTGATTGCAGTATTCGATCCCGAGGAATCGGAAGTATCAGAATGGTGCAAAAACAATAACATGTATTACACCGGCCCGGAGAAGGGTGACAAATGCTCTGTATACAGTTTCAATAACAAAGGCACATCTTATACGCAGCAGGTAGATGACATCGGTGATGAAGAAGTACCTTTGTTCTACTTCTGTCTGTGGGCAAATAAGGTGACTAAACAGCGCTATCAGAATGTGGATTTGCGTTCGGTAGACATAAAGCGTCGCTTCATGCCTCAGACTGTAACTCACACATTTAATATTTCACTTGACAAGCAGGCACTGATTAAGGGCCATTGGGGAGACCCCGAGCAGCTCGACTTGTCAACCACGGCGAGCATCACCTGCAACATCTATCCTCTCCATGTATTTGATGGCAATGCCAAAGGTGACTATTATGCTGTGGAGGGTGAGATGGTGCTTTACAACTCCGCTCTCAACAATGGCAAGTGGGCACGCCGCTATGGCAATCAACTGACTGAAATCTGCGGATTCTACCTGAACCGGTGTGATCTGTCGGCAAATCTGATACGCAAATTCGACGGCAGCTTCTATGAATCCTTCACCCAAAGATTCCCCACAGGCGCATCACCCAAACCGGCTTCTACCGACGATGCTGCAATTTATAATCCCGGATTTGATTGGGCAATTCAGGGAATGGCATCCGGTGGGATTCCCGACAGCAAGGACAACTATAAAATGACAACCTCGGCTGACTGGAAATGGAACAGCAACTCAGAAGCTGAATTGGCCGGTATTGCTGTAAAGAACAGCGATAATTATGCCAATGTAGGTTATTCACTGATGGTCAACGGCTTGCCCGGAGCAACCGACAATCTCAGCGTAACCCCGGTGCCCGACATCGCCACAGGAGAAATCAAATTCAAATTCTCATGGATATGGTATGTACCGGATGCTGAAGAAGAATCAGATGACCGTTTCTATATGCAAGTTGGAATCAATCCGATATATCAGGCATATAAATGGATAACCGGGGGCAAGATGACCATCGGCGAGTTTGAGAATGCACTGCCTCAGAGCAAATCGGTATATAGATTACCGCTGACACCTCCGAATCGTGTAGCCACCTGCAGCACTATTATCAGAAATACCTCAGAGGGTTCGTATTTTATCAGCGATATTAAATTTTGGCGCAATAAGTCAACCGACAAAGAACCGGATTATATAGTACCTCAGACCATCTGCACATCGGGAGCTACCGGAGGCAGTGGAGTCAATGCCACAATGCTGATGCTTCCTGCCGGAGAATACACGGTGAGAGGACTCAGATATTCGATGGAAAATGATCAAAGAGTCAATGAGCATGTAATCACTAATCTGAAACCGATTACACTCAAAGCCGGCGGAAACGCGACAATTGATTTCGGATCGGATATATTTACTATACTGTAACCGATAAATTTCAAAATAAGAGACGCACCCGACTCCACGGGCGCGTCTTTTATTTTTTCTCTATCCCACCGTCACATTTCCCTATCCTGCCATTACATTCAAAAATTTACAATTGTTAAGAAAGGCATTTGTGATGTCTGAAACAGCGCTAAATAATTGGTCGTAACTTATAAAAATTGTATATTTCGCTCAAATTAAATCAATACTAACAATGATCTCTGCTTGAGATCCATTAAACCTTACATCCAATGAAGCTATTGTCTACCTTGCTTATCGCTGCGGGAATGACTTCGGCTTGCGCTGTGGCTCAAAACGTTACTGTCTTCATGAAAGACAATACCGTGCATAAGTACAACGCCGAATACCTCAGCGACATCAGCTTCCGCGAAGTTACGCCCCAACCGGGAAGTGTGCAAATGGAAACTATAGACCTCAATGTCTATGGCCAAGGCAATGTCGGTGTAACCCTTGAGAATGCCGATAAAACAATTTTTTGCTATCTGGACCTATACGGAACTACTGATGCCATATTCCTGCAACCGGGAGTCTACAATGTTGTCTCAGGCAGTGATCCTTATAGAATCGATCCTGACGCCAGATATACCTATGTGCTGGCCGAGGGAGTGAAGACAGCCATAACCGGTGGTTCTCTGACCATCTCTATAGGCAATGATGCTCTCTCATCGCCACTCAGAGTGGTTTCAGACAATCATGTATACCATATCACAGCAGACTTCGAGCTTGCTGACGGCAAGGAATTCAAGGCTACATATACCGGAGATCTTTCATACTACACTCCCTGGATATCGGCTATGCTGAGCGGTGCTTCATATAACGCCAATCCTCAGCCCCAGGGCCAGTTCTACGTGAAATTCAATGACGAAAACTGGGGCTATGATATAGCTATGGTATTCCAGGCCGATGCATCTGCCACTACCCTGCCGGCAGGCACATACACTTTTACGGAGCTTCCCGCCACCGGCTCACTGCTCGCTTCAAGCTATGTAGATTCATACAAGCCCAATTCACACAGCACTATGCTCGAAGGCAGTCAGGTGATTGTGACTCTCGATGGTGAGAATTACAATATGCAGATGAACCTTAAGCTCTCCGACGGCCGCGAGGGTACATTTACCTACACCGGACCTATCTCAGGCACACCCACTTTCACTGAAAGCAAGATTGACCTGCAATTCGCATCAGTTGAATTCCCCTATACCGGCAATAATACCGGCATCAAGCTCTTCAACGCCGATAAGACCGAGTGTGTAGCTCTTGACTGCTTGGGTCTCGGCAGCTCGGCATGGTTCTTGCCCGGCACATACACAATAGGTGCTTCCGAAGGTCTCTATATCGACAACGATGTAAGATACACCTATTACAGCAAAACCGAAAATGATCAGACCTCTTCTATCGGCTTCAAGTCGGGAACTCTGACCGTGGCTCTTGACAATGACGTATACACCATGACTCTTTCAGGTGTGCTCAACGATGCCGCATCTACTAAAATAACAGGTGTATACACCGGCAAGCTATCGGTGTTCGGCCCCACTGTCGACATGACTCTTTCCGCTGCTTCTTACAATGCCAACAAGCAGCTCCCCGGCACTTTCTACATCAAGTTCAACGATGCCGACTGGAAGTGTGAGATGGCTATGGTATTCCACCTTTATCCTTTCACCACACAATTCTCTGCAGCCGATTTCACTTACGCGACTACCGGTGATCCCTTCACTTTCGACCAGAACAGCTATGTGGACCTCTACAACCCGAATTCCAGCAACCGTATGGCCGATGGCAGCACTATCAAAGTGACTCAGGATGGCAACGTCTTCACCTTCGACATGAACCTTATCTTTACAGACGGTCGCAAGGGACACTTCACTTATACCGGTGAAATCAGCGGAACTCCGGCATTCAAACCCTCACCCATCAATGAAACTCTGACCAACATCACAGTTTCTCAGGTTGATGAAGAGGAAGGCACTTGCAATCTGGTGCTCTGGACCGGTACAAGCGTGAACAACTGGCAGAAGAAACTCAGCCTTGACCTGACAGGTCCGGCCAACGCTGCATATCTGCAGCCCGGCACTTACACCTATGGTGCAACCGGTGAATTTGCAATCGGTGATGATGCAGCTACCAACTACTACAAGTATAAATATCAGGGTTCAACCAAGACCAAAGACCTCAAGTCCGGAACTCTCAAAGTTTCTCTCGAAGGCTCAACTTACACATTTGTGTTCGATGGTATTGCCGATGATGGTGATGATACCGAAATTCATGTGACCTGCACAGGCGAACTCAACACATTCGGTCCCACAGTCGAGACAGCTCTTTCTTCCGCTACCTACAGCACCGCGAAGCAGTATCCCGGCACATATCTGATCAATTTCGGCACCGCGAATAACTCTTGTGAAGTAGGAATCTCCTTCCACTTGTTCCCCTACACTCCTGCATTTGACGCAGCCGATTACACTTACAACGCTACCTCAAACGAGCCCTTCACCTTCGATCAGAACAGCTATGTGACTATCTTCGGTCAGAAGAAAGCCATCGCCGACGGAAGCACCATCAAGGCTACTAAAGATGGAAGCGACTTCAACATCACCATGAATCTGATTCTGACAGACGGCAGCACTTACACATTCACATATACCGGTGCTATCAGCGGAACTCCGCTGTTCAAGGATGCACCCATCAATGAAACCCTGCCCAATATCTCAGTTTCCAATGTTGATGAAGAGGAAGGCACTTGCACTCTGACACTCTACAGCGGTTCAAGCATCAACAACTGGCAGAAGAGACTTAACCTCGACCTGACAGGTCCGGCCAACGCTGCATATCTGCAGCCCGGCACATACACCTACGGTGCAACCGGTGAGTTTGCAATCGGTGATGATGCAGCTACCAACTACTACAAGTATAAATATCAGGGTTCAACCAAGACCAAGGATCTCAAGTCAGGAACACTGACAGTGACACTCGAAGGCGCTACCTACACATTTGTGTTCGATGGCCTTATCGATGACGCCGACGAGACGCCGATCAAAATAACAGCAACCGGTGTGCTCAACGCATTCGGCCCTGCAGCTCAGTAACTTGATAAGAACCGGAAAATATTCAAGTGAAATGAAGAAAACAATAATAGCCATGATAGCGGCATTGGCAACCGCATTCGGCTCGTTTGCCGCCGATTATACCTATACCCTTGTGGTCAATAAGACCGATGGCACAAAGGTGAACTTCCTGTTTGAGTCGAACCCTGTGGCCCGCATTATTGGCGACAATCTTGAGATTACTCAGACCACAACCGACCAGACCTATGTATATCCGTTTTCGGAACTGGTAAACCTCACCTTTGACAAAGAGGAATCCGGGGTTGAATCATTGAAGCCGGGCAATGGAGATGTAGCGTTTGGAGTAACAGCCACCACAGTCGATGTCTATGGACTTAACGCATCAACAATTGTGAATCTATATGATTCCGAGGGAGCGCTTCGCGCCAAAGGTGTAGCCGATGCCGGCGGCTCAGCCACACTCGACATCACCGGACTGCCCAAGGGAGTATACATTGTGACAGCCGGCAAGCACACATTTAAATTCATCAGATAAGAGCTCACACTATGAAAAAGATAATATTTTCGCTACTTGCTCTTGGAGCGGTAATGACCGCCGGAGCGCAGACCTCGCGTGAGCTCGTGCTCACCGATAAGGAGGGTAATCAAATTACCTATCCTGCCGATCAGGTAGATGGCATCATGTTTACTGCTCAACCGAATTACCTGAAGCTCAATGAGGCCTACGACTGCTCATATCAGGAAGTGGGAGCACTCGGTCTCTACGGACTGACACTGGCCACCAACACTGATGGCAAAGGTAATTTATCGGGTGAAAATGATTTCGCCGTTCAGTTGGTTCTGGCAGGTCCATGGTCAGACGATGTAAAAAATCCCAAGCTTCCCGCCGGCTACTACCGTGAGGGTCAGAGCAATACCGAATGGACATTTGATGTTACCAAATCATCGATAATCGTAAATTCGGAAAATGGACCTGCTCCCGCTATGATTATCAGCGGCACTGTCGATGTGCGTGAAGATGGCGATGGTGAATATGATATACGTCTGGAGCTTACCAGCTTCACCGGTGCCACAGTTGATGCATCATATAAAGGGCAGCTGAATTTCCCGGCAGGCTTCGGAGAATTCCAACCCTTTAAAGAGGATCAGAATGTAACTTTCACCAATGCTCAGGGACGCT
Source organism: uncultured Muribaculaceae bacterium (assembly GCA_947175145.1). GTDB lineage: Bacteria > Bacteroidota > Bacteroidia > Bacteroidales > Muribaculaceae > Lepagella. Next base: position 12,866 of record CAMWLY010000032.1, read on the forward strand.
TCTACGGCAACTGGTATTACCCCTTTGCCGCTGACCTCTCGATGCTTTTCTATAAAGGAACCGTGGAAGATGGCACTCTCAAAGATGGCTATATGCTCGATGTAACATTCTATGAGCCCAAGCCTGCCGATGAGATGGATCCCGATCAGAAAGTAGCTGACGGTGTCTATGAACTTGAAACACGCGATGCGATTGCATACACCTACCTTCCCTTCCGATATGAAGCCGGCGAACGCACCGATTTCCTCGGTCAGGAGGTTATCACCAAGACTCGCCTCACTTACTACTCACCCACCGGCGAGAGCAACCTCGGCCTTATCAAGGGTGGAACCATGACAGTAAGCAACAACGGCACAAAGTTCGTGTTTGACTTCGTGACTGAAGAGGGTATCAAGGTTACAGGTTCTTTCACAGGCAATCCGCTGATGCAGAATTTCTGTGACAATAATGAAAAAGCTCCCAAGCGCCCGTATTCTCTGCTGACAGAAGATGTAAACCTGCAGTGGGCTAACGGCACAGTAGCTGTGGAATATAATGACGGCCACTCGATTCTTAACGATGCCAACACCATAACATTCTGGATTACTGATCCGCTCCAGGTTCATGGTGATTATATCTCGTTTGATCTGCTCACCGAGAGCGAAACTCTGCCCGACGGAACATTTACCGTAGGCAGCGGCCTGACTGCAAACCTGATTATCCCCGGTGAAATTGACTATGGCGGTCAGCCCCTCTTCTCCTGGTATGGCAATCTCGATGAAGTAGATGCAGATGGCTACAACACCAAGATGGCGCCCATCGCGTCCGGCACTGTAACTATCAGCACCCTCCCCTCAGGAGAACGCAAGTTTGTGATTGATGTGAAGGGTGACGCTAACCACAGCATCAAGGGAGAATATTCAGGAGTTGTATATAATTACAACGATATTGATTCAGCCACTGCTGCCAAGCTGATGAACAAAGTAAAGAAAGCAAGACGTGCGCAACTCAACATGCGCAAGAAATAAAAAGCATAACCTCTTCTTTTAATCTAACCATAAACACCATTCATTAATTTTTCTCATGAGAAAAACCATTATTGCACTCGGACTTATCGCAGGCCTTCAGGCTTTCGGAAGCCCGAGTGCTTCTCTTAAGACCGAACGTGTGCAAATCGATGATTTTGTAGTTGATCTTGCACCGGGCTGCCGCGCATGTGTGATCCACATTGATGAAAAAGGACAGACCTCCGAGCAGATTATCGATGTGCCGGAGAGTGCCGAAATGCGCCGTGCACGCGAAAGATTTGTAGAAACAGCCGATACCAAGCACACACTTTCGGTAAAATGTCAAGTCGATGCTGATGGCAAATATCCGTCGGACGTGTATGTACTCAATGGCCCGTATATCTACTGGCGTATGGACGGTGCAGAAAGCTGCGACTTCAATCTGCCCGAGGGTAAGTATGACATTCAGGTAGTATATAATGACTATCTGAAGTCTACGGTATTTTTTAACGGCATAGAACTCAATGAGGATAAATCCGTAAGGGTAAATGCCAACATGGCAGATAAGATTATCGGCTTCAAGCCTCTTATGCCTGATGGTTCTACCATGGTTCTGCCGGTAGATGAAAATCCCGACATGCCCTATAACACCAAGAGCTTCCTCTGTGACTGCTCTCCGATGATTAATGAATCCTCGCAATGGGTAAAAATCATAGTTGCTTCTATCGGAGGTGACACACCCTGGATTACCACAGCGATGAAGTCCAACTTCGGTGAGGGCACACAGACCTTCTGGGAACTTGTGACCTCGACTACCGATTATGGATACCTGTCGATGTGCAAGGTGTTTGATACTTCAGATGCCATGAATGGGGAGATTTATTCAAATAATCCCGACTATTACACCATGGTAACTCCGGAGTTTGAACACACACCTCTCTATGCAGACCTCGGCATGGCAAACCCCGGCCGCGGCATGATGTCGAACCTCTACAGGAATGACAACAGTGTATTCGTGGGCTGCGGTCTGACAGTGTATGATGTCAACAAGATGACACACTATGCTTGCAATGAACCAGCCGATTTCAGCACTTTCTACACTATGATTAATATCAAAGATGTAGATGAATACAACCAGCAGGGACCGAAGTGGGGCGTTGAAGCACCCTATCTCGCGTTGAACCAGGAGGGTATCGCCACATATTATTGTCGTCATGAGGATATGACCGTATTTGACCATACCGGCGACGGCACCAAAGGTGGAGCTCCCATCAACTTCCACTTCTCATATCCTTTCAATCCGGAATATGCCATGGGTTCCACTTGGGCCACAGCTGTAGTCGGAGCCAAGCCGGTAACATCGGGAAGCACAACCTTCTATGATTTTGCGACCTCCGCTTACTATGGCAACTATATGGACAACCGCAAGATTGACCTGATGAATAATTCCTATTCAGCGACACTGAATGGTGAAAAGGTAAAATTCACCTCCAGCATTACTCTGTCACGTTGGCTCAGCGCCCGCGCCATGGATCCGACCGTTACCCCGGGCAAAGTTGAAATTACATTTACCGACAAGAACATCAAGGTTGATGACATCAAGGGTAAGAACACCTGCACTATCTCCTATATGGAAGGCACTGATGATGTGATCCCCCCCACACTGCAACGTCTGATGCTTCGCAACACCGACGGGCTGCCGACCATCAAGTTCGCAAATCCGGTAGAAGGTCGCATCACACTCTGCGGAGGTGATTTCCACCCCTCAATTGTAGATTTCAAACGCGGTGAATATACCGAGCAACTTATAGCATACACATATAAGCCCGCATCTGTGCTTGTGGAATGCGCACCCAAGGGTTCAACCGAATTTACTGCAATTCCCATGCAGATTGATGAGTCCAAATACCTGCCCACATTCGGAGATTTCTGGGAGGGTTCACTTACCGGAATCGAGAATGCCGCTAAGGGTTGGTATGACATGCGCATCACCCTGACCGACGAAGCCGGCAACACTCAGACACAGCTTGTCTCTCCGGCATTCTATCTGGAAAGCGGTGACAGCGGTGTAAAAACTGCTATGGCAGCCGATAATACCCTCAGCGTAGCAGACGGTAAGATTGTTTCAGCTTCAGGTGAAGAAGTAAGCGTTTACAATATGCACGGCTACCGTGTGGCAAACGTATCACTTGAACCGGGCATTTATGTGGCTGTAACCAAGTCTGCTAAATCGAAAATCACAGTAAAGTAAAAAATCCCCGATAGTCAAGTTTATAATATGGGTGGCATCTAAACAATGCCACCCATATTTTTATTTCCGTATTTTTATATTATAAAATTTGCATATCATCAAAACAATTACTAATTTAGGGGAATAGATAATAACCTGAATCAAATACCGAAAACGATGGAACTACCTTTTGCAGAGGCGTGGAAGATCAAGATGGTTGAACCTATCCACAAATCTACACGCGAGCAGCGTGAGAAGTGGCTCAAAGAAGCTCATTACAACGTGTTTATGTTAAGGTCAGACATGGTCTATATAGACTGTCTCACCGACTCCGGCACAGGAGCTATGAGTGATCGCCAGTGGGCGGCCATGATGACCGGAGATGAATCATACGCCGGCGCAAGATCCTTTTATGAACTCAAGGATACAATCGAGAGAATCACCGGCTTCAAATATGTAATTCCCACACATCAGGGTCGCGCCGCTGAGAATGTGCTCTTCTCGCACCTGGTGAAAGCAGGCGATATAGTGCCCGGCAACTCTCACTTCGACACTACCAAAGGGCATATCGAAAGCCGCAAGGCTTTTGCTGTGGACTGCACCGTCGATGAAGCTAAGAACACTCAGCTTGAGGTGCCTTTCAAAGGAAATGTAGACATCTCCAAGCTTGAAGCTTGCCTTGCCGAAAATGCCGACAAGATTCCCTTTATCATAATCACCATCACCAATAATACCGCTGGCGGTCAACCTGTATCAATGCAGAATCTGCGTGAAGTGCGCCGATTGGCTGATGCTTACGGCAAACGGGTGATATTCGACTCGGCACGCTTTGCAGAGAATGCCTATTTTATAAAAACACGCGAACCGGGCTACGAGCATAAAACCATCAAGGAGATTTGCCGCGAGATGTTCAGTCTGGCCGATGGCATGACCATGTCGTCGAAAAAAGATGGATTGGTCAATATGGGAGGCTTCATAGCCACCAAGTGGGAAGACATCTATGAGGGTGCCAAGAAATATGAGATACCGTTTGAAGGCTTCCTGACCTATGGCGGCATGAATGGCCGCGACATGGCAGCCTTGGCAGTTGGTCTTGATGAAAACACCGAATTTGACATGCTGGAGACCCGCATCAAGCAAGTGGAGTATTTAGCTGCCAAGCTTGATGAATATGGAATCCCCTATCAGCGCCCGGTGGGTGGTCACGCTATCTTTGTCGACGCCGACAAGGTGCTCGATCAAGTGCCCAAAGAGGAGTTCCCGGCTCAGCGCCTGACCATGGAGCTTTATCTTGAAGCCGGAGTTCGCGGCTGTGAAATCGGATACCTGCTTGCAGACCGTGATCCTGTGACCCGTGAAAACCGCTTCGGAGGGAATGACTTCCTGAGGCTCTGCATCTGCCGCCGCACATATACCAATAATCACATGGATGTGATTGCGGCCGCTCTGAAGAATGTATATGACCGCCGCCATGAAATCAAGGGTGGTGTGCGAATCACCTGGGAAGCGGAGCTTATGCGCCATTTCACAGTTCAGCTTGAGCCTATCGATAGATAAGAAATTATAAGACAGCAGAGAGGGCTGAGTCAAAAATTCTGACTCAGCCCTCTCTTACAGGATATATCTATCTGCGAGAAATTTTATTCTGCCACATCACTGACTTCAATCTTGATTTCTGCCGCTGCGGCTTCGGCTTTAGCACAGGCATCCTCCACATCGCGACCCTCGGCGAGCATTACGCCGACACGTCGATGACCTATAACCTCCGGCTTGCCGAATATTCTCATGTCGGTGCCGGGAGTTGCCAATGCTTTCTCCATGCCTGAGAATACTATGCTTTTACCGTTACCTTCGGCCAGTAGTGCGCGGCTCGCTGCCGGGCCATAGAAGCGAATCTCAGGGATAGGCAGACCGAGCAGAGCGCGAACATGAAGAGCAAACTCTGAGAGATGCTGTGAAATTAGTGTTACCATGCCGGTATCGTGCGGACGCGGTGAAACCTCGGAGAAAATCACATCATCACCTTTGATGAAAAGTTCCACTCCGAATATTCCATAACCACCGAGAGCATCGGTAATTTTCCTGGCGACTTCGCGGGCTTTAGTCAGAGCAACCTCCGACATGGGCTGGGGTTGCCAGCTGCGCTGATAGTCACCATTTTTCTGATAGTGTCCGATAGGCTCGCAATATGATGTGCCTCCGATATGGCGCACGGTGAGGAGCGTAATTTCATAGTCAAAATCCACAAAGCCCTCTACGATGACTGCACCCTGTCCGGCACGTCCGCCCTCCTGGGCTTCGCGCCATGCCTGCTGAATTTCCGACTCCTCGCGCACAAGGCTCTGACCATGACCCGAGCTGCTCATCACCGGTTTTACCACACAAGGGAGTCCGATGCGGCTTACTGCATCGAGGTATTCCTGCTCGGTATCTGCAAACTCAAATGGAGAGGTAGGCAGGCCCAATTCCACAGCTGCAAGGTTGCGGATTTCACGGCGATTCATGGTGATGAATGTGGCCCTCGCTGTGGGCACTACATTCCAACCCTCTTTCTCCAGAGCCACAAGTGTCGGAGTGGCGATAGCCTCAATTTCGGGAATAATATAGTCGGGCTTTTCTTCCTCAACAATCCGGCGCAAAGCGTCTCCATCGAGCATTGAGACAACTATCGCGCGGTTGGCTACGTGCATAGCCGGAGCACCGGCATATTTGTCGAGTGCCACAACTTCCACACCGTAACGCTGCAGTTCGATTGTTACTTCCTTGCCCAGCTCGCCGCTGCCCAAAAGGAGCGCTTTCTTGCCTCGGGCTGTAAAGGGGGTTCCGATTTCAACCATTTAGCTAAAAATTTTTTAAAGTATATGCGCTTAGTGATAAACTATGCGTTACAAAATTACAACATTTTAACATTACCCACAAATGAAGTCAAATAAGGCCGGTGTCTGCCATGGTATTCTATTCATGGCGCTGTTTGCCTGCGCCGCATTCTACATCGGCCGGTGGCAGGTGCTGGTGAATCTTTCCATATCGCCGATGATTATCGGCATCATACTCGGCATGTGTTATGCCAATTCACTGCGTGCGCATCTGCCTGAGACCTGGGCTCCGGGCATACAGTATTGCTCGAAGAGAATTTTACGTCTGGGCATAATACTCTATGGTTTCCGACTTACATTTCAAGATGTGGCAGCGGTCGGAACCGCCGGTATCGTAGTAGACCTGATAATAGTCACGGTTACGATATTGGGCGGTGTCGGCATTGGCAGACTTCTCAAGATGGACAGGGATCTGGCCTTATTGACCTCGATCGGCAGCGGTATCTGCGGAGCTGCAGCGGTGCTTGGCGCCGAAGCGACACTTCGCACAAAACCTTATAAGACCGCTGTAGCTGTCGCCACTGTAGTGATCTTCGGCACAATTGCCATGTTTTTATACCCGATGGCGTATCGTTCGGGACTTTTAGGGTTAAATAATACCCAAATGGGTATATTTGCGGGGTCTACTCTGCATGAAGTTGCTCATGCGGTTGGGGCAGGCAATGCCATGGGGGAAGATGTGGCCAATACAGCCATTATCGTCAAGATGATTCGGGTGATGCTGCTTGTGCCGGTGCTGATGGTGCTTGGCTGGTGGCTTGCCACAAAAGCCGTTCGCAAATCAGCCTCGGAGGTTGACGATGAAGCCGGAAATAAGAAAGGCAAAGTTTCAATACCCTGGTTTGCTTTCGGATTCCTCGCCATAATAGGATTTAACTCCCTGCAGCTACTCCCTGCTGAAGTTGTAAACTTTATAAATCAGTTCGATACCTTTCTTTTGACCATGGCTATGGCTGCACTGGGGGCGGAAACGAGCATCGATAAATTCAAGAAAGCGGGAGCCAAACCGTTTATCCTTGCCTTGTGCCTTTTTGTATGGCTGATGGCAGGCGGTTATGTGATGGCTCGCTGGCTTGTGCCGGTCTTGTGAATTATCTGCCGATTGAGGGGGTCAGCTCCAGAATTTTCTCCTGTGCGGGCTCAATAGCCCTATAGGCATTGCAGCCGGTGAAATTTCCCACCACGATAGCCGCATAAAAGAGGGCGATTTCCGCTCCACGCTCGCCGAGATAGTCGATAGGCAGCAAGGTGATATAATATGCGTCGGCGATGCAGTGCGGGAATCCGCAAAGTATAAAAGCCGGCACTCCGAAGAGTAATGGCAACCATTTCCCCTTGGTGGCACCCTGGACCGCGAGAGTCATCAGGAATCCGCAACCCACAGCTCTCAGACCATTGCGAAGCGGAGTTGCTTCGAGTCTGCGGTCTATAATTGCCAGAGCTGCTTCGTGCAAATCATCGGCACCAATCAGGAGAGATAATGCCAGGCACCCGAGAATATTGAGCGCTAAAATGGCAAGTAACCATAGATAACCTCCCTGCGAGGTCTGATTCCGCCGCGACACACCCCACACAAATTGGGCTTTACCGGTGAAGAGGTTCATCTTCATGGATACCACTGAAATCAATCCTATAGCGAATAGTATGGCCCCGGCCACACCTCCGACTTTCAGATAAATAGTACCTCCGATACCGATACACATACCGGCCATGACGCCGCGCGCGTAAAAAGTCTTGTCATTCATATC
>CAMWLY010000033.1 GCA_947175145.1 uncultured Muribaculaceae bacterium
CATATATACTTAACGCACCAATTGGTTTAACATCTCCCAATTTTGTTTGTTAAATAATAAAAGAGGTATTTATCCCATTCACAAAATTAATATACTATGGGTTTAATTACCGCATAAATGACTGCAAAATAAGAATATTATCGCTAAAATTTTGTAAAGTGTTAATTTTTTTGCAATTTTGTGGTCGGTATTGAAGATTGTATAACTAAAATTTCAGTAATTATGAACATTGAATCAATTGGAACTTGGGCAGGCGAGGCTTATAAGGCACTCGAAAACACTGACACTAAGACACTGGGCCTGAAAGGTCTGAAGAAAGCTACAAAACTCCGTAAAGATGAGCTGATGGCCGCTCTTGGCTGGCTCGGCCGTGAAGGTAAGATCGCCCTTACCACCGACGATGAGGATTTGGTAATCACTCTCGTATAAATTTCTGATACATAGAATAAGAAATAAGCCGGGAGACAGCGATGATTTCAGTTGCTGTCTCCCGGTTGGTATCTGTAAGGATTATTATTCAGTTACTTTCTGAAAGGAATTGACCAGACAACCCGCGTAGGCACCGGTTGACCGTTTAATTTACCGGGTCTCCACTCCGGCATCTGAGTAAGAATCCTCACCGCTTCCTTGTTGAGTGATGATTCGACACCGCGGAGCACACTTATATGGCTCACCGAGCCATCGGTATTGACCACAAAAGAGCAAGTGACACGACCCTGCACTCCTCGTTCGTAGGCCGCTTTGGGATATTCACGTGTTTCATTGATAAACTTCATCAACCTTGAATCACCCCCCGGAAACTTGGGCTTCTCGGTCACATAGTCATATTCATAGACTTCTATATAGCTTACCCCTCCACCCTGGGTGCCGCCAATATTTACACGGCAGGTCTGGGCATGGATATTGCCGGCAATGCCGACAATAAGCGCAAACATAATGATTCGTAGAAGTCGTTTCATCGTTTGCAAATTTATAAGCCGCCGCCGAATTATACAATCATACAAGGTTTAATAATCGTTAATAAACGTTTAAGTCCCCAATATTTGAAGACTCTCCTTTGGCTCAAAACTATTGGGGAACGAGATATTGTGTTTTAAATGACGGTGAAATTAACTATCTTCGCAATATAAATATGATGCAGTTCAATATTAAGGGGCGGCTCGTGATATATGAGCGCCCCCTGGTCATGGGGATTATCAATCTTAGCCCCGATTCATTCTACTCCGGAAGCCGCACATCGGCTTCCGAGGTTATGGCGCGAGCCGAAGCGATGCTTTCAGCCGGTGCTGATATTCTGGATCTGGGAGGATACTCCTCGCGACCCGGAGCGCTTGATATCAGCGCTGATGAAGAACTGCATAGACTGATACCAACTCTGCGCGAACTGCGCGCAAATTTCCCGGATACTCTGATATCCATTGACACATTCAGGGCTTCGTTGGCTGAGGCCTGTGTGGCCGAAGGTGCCGATATTATCAATGATATAGGAGGCGGGGATTTGGATCCGGACATGTTCCGGACAATTGCTCGACTTAAAGTTCCATACGTGCTTATGCACATGAGGGGCACTCCCTCGGATATGAATACTCTCACCGATTATCGTGATGTTACGGCTGATGTGCTTGATAATCTTGCATTCAAATGTGACGCACTTCATCAACTCGGAGTGGCCGATGTAATCATAGACCCCGGATTCGGATTCGCCAAAACCTTGGACTCCAATTACAGGCTGATGGCAGAGTTATCCGCTTTCACGGCGATAGGTTGCCCGATACTTGTGGGTATATCAAGAAAGTCCATGATTTATAAAGAACTTGGTATTACTCCCGAAGAATCGCTGACCGGAACAACCGCACTCAATATGGCGGCCCTGATGCAGGGAGCTGACATATTGCGGGTGCACGATGTCAGGGAAGCCGTTGAGACTGTAAAGATCTATGAAGCCCTCAAGCGCAATATGCGCCCGGAAAAGCGCCTGATAACTGTAAAAAGCGCAGGCAATCCTCTGCGGGGGAGTATATTATAATTGTAGAAATCTGATTTGATTCAAAGCATAACTAAGTCTGACCCATGATTCAGTTTGGAATTAAAGATATAATAGATATTCTTATAGTGGCTATGCTGCTTTTCTATCTATACAGAATGATGAAAAACAGCGGCTCAATTTCACTCTTCTATGGTGTATTGGCATTTATAGTTATATGGGTGGTAAGCTATGAGATATTCGATATGCGCCTCACAGGCACTATAGTCGATAAATTCATGAGTATCGGACTAATTGTGTTAGTTATACTCTTTCAGGATCAAATCAGGCGAGTGCTGACCGATATCGGTACCCGAGGCAATCTGCACAATTTCATGAAGCTGTTCAAGCATGACAAAGATAATGAGCGCAGTCACTCCGAGATTATGAATATAGTCTATGCCTGCATGGCCATGTCGAAGTCAAAAACCGGTGCGCTGATAGTGATTCAGCGCAAGGTGCCTCTGACTGAGTATGAGAAGACCGGTGATATGATAGATGCGGATATTAATGTCAGGCTTATTGAAAATATCTTTTTCAAGAATTCACCGCTGCATGATGGCGCCATGATAATAGCATCGCACCGTATAGCATCGGTGGGCTGCATACTGCCGGTGAGTCACGATATGAATATTCCTAAAAATCTGGGACTAAGACACCGCGCTGCATTAGGCATGAGTCAGGTCACTGACGCGCTTTGTGTGGTAGTGAGTGAGGAAACCGGTGGAATTTCGATAGCGAGCGACGGTCAGTTTAAACTCAAAATGTCAGCTCCTGACCTTGAACATGCGCTTAGTCAGGCACTTGAGGAAAAATAGAATCGGTATATCAGCGCATCAGTTCGCCGATGGAAAGCGCGAGATTAACCATCAGAGATGATGCTGATTTGTGAGGATATGCGTATGATGCCGCCACTGAGAAACCTCGTGTCTTGAACCCGAGTCCCAAAGAAAATCCTGAAAGAAACGAAGCCTGATATGCCGACATATCGGTGCGTGTGCGGTAATTATATCCCAAGCAGGCATAAAATTTCTCCGAGGGCTGATATTGCAAGCCGAAAATCAGGTGTCTGAAGAAATTGGTAAAGAATCCATCGTGATAAATCAGCATTGAGTCATCTTGGTCCTGCTTATGCTCATAATAGGGTATGCGCCAGCGTGTCAGGTCGGTAGCTGTGATGCTTATCTGAAAGGGTGAGGAGCCGATAGACTGCATGTATCCGAGTTGAAAATCAAAAGGGACGCGGTTATATCGCTTGTCAAAGCGTTTTACTTGGCCACCCATGTTGCGGAGCACGGCAGAAAGCGACAGGTCATGTTCATCATCATAGTAATTCACACCCAAGTCGGCTGCAATCGCGAAGGCTGAGTAATTTTCGTAGCTGCTATAGGCGAATTTCAGATTGGCACCCCCGCGCCATCGGTCAGTTATATCGCGCGAATATGTGCCTTCAATCACAAGATCCGAGGGGGTGAATGAGCCGGTAGGTGTGCCGAATTCATCATAGCCGTCGAATTTGCCGTAATTCAGATAGCGCAGGCCCACAGCCCAGGCGGAATGTTCACCTGCCCCGGTGCCGAATCTCACTCCGGCAAAATTACCGGAACTCATGTAATACATATAGTTAACCGCTATCTGTTTCTCAAGCTCGGGACCGATAAGAGCCGGATTCTGGTCGCCCAAGGTCACATCATCATCAATTATCGATATATTTGTACCCCCGAGACCAAATACATGAGAGGATGTCGGTATGTCGAGAAAGCTGTATGCATCTCCCGCTCCGCGTGCTTGAACAGTCGCCGGAGTTATAATCAGGGAACCTAATGCAATCAGGGCTATATGAATCAGACGAAATCTCATCATTATATCTAACGCACTCGACCGGCCGGTATTGTTTTTGTCAGAATATTGAGTGCCGTATTGAAAAAGATTTGCGGGACTCAAAACAATTTATTAATTTTGCGGTCGAATGCGGTGATGCGTGGGAACGCACTCCGCGTTTTGAATTTGCAAATTTAAATATCCAATAGAAATGAAAAGGACTTTTCAACCCTCACGACGCAGAAGGATTAACAAGCACGGCTTCCGCCTGAGAATGGCCACAAAGAATGGCCGCAAGGTGCTCGCTCGCCGTCGCGCCAAAGGACGTCTCAACCTTACTGTTTCTGACCACATGTCAACCAAGTAAACAGTCTGTCGGCTTAGTGCCGGGACGTGAAAATCTAAGGGATACGATTCTGAATCGTATCCCTTAGATTTTTATCAGATGCCGGATTCTTAAGGATTCGGGTAACTGCCCCTTAGTTTGAGCCCTATTCTTTGAGCCTCATCTGTATCAAGCGAATCGGTTCCGGCCGGGCTGTTCCGGTATTGGGTGAGCAAGTATTTGTAAAAAAGTACCCTGTGCAATTTTTCATTTATCAAAGTAGTATCGATCACGCCGGAATTAATGGCGCGTTCGATATTATCGATCTCTTTCTCCGTAGAAACCGGTGCAAGTATAATATCAGCACCTGCTATCAGTGCATCGACAGCCGTGTGTCCCTCAGCTCCCTTCATATTGATGGCATCGGTCATCACAATTCCCTTGAATCCCAAGTCATGGCGCAGCAAATCGGTAACCACCGTGTGAGATACCGCCGAAGGAAGCATCTTCGAATCAATCGAGGGAACAGCTAAATGGCCGACCATAACTGCCGAAAGACCATTGGCAACCCACCGGCGGAAAGGGTAGAGGTCTATTGAATCAAGCTCATGCAGGCTGCGTGAGATCACCGGTTTGCCGCGATGAGAATCCGCTGACACGGAACCGTGCCCGGGGAAATGCTTCGCCACACTCATCACTCCGCCATCTTCAAGACCGCGTGAGTAGGCTAAAGCAAGGTCTGCAACCCTTTCGGGGTCATCGCCAAGCGAACGGCGAAACATAAAGCTGCCCGGCTCGCTCACATCGAGCACCGGCCCGAGCACCACATTTATGCCGATCAGACGACACTCGCGAGCTAACTCGCGGCCGTAATCATACATCAGGTTCTCACTTACCTCATGGCTTAAATCGGAACCGGCCGGAAAGCGCGGAGCATCTGCAAGCCGCATGGCCAGGCCCCATTCCGCATCAATCGAAATTATGGGTGGCACCTTGGCTCCGCTCATCACACGCGCCACTGCGCGCGCTCCATCGGCATTCCCTTTCAGCAGCACTACACCCCCTATACAGGAATCGGCATATTCGCCGGCCTGCCTGAGAGTCCAGTAATCATCGGCTGAATATATAGCCGGTATAAGCAGCTGAGAAAGCTTCTGTCGGAGATTAAGTGAAGCGGCCACTGAATCAGCCCAATCGCTCGCCTCATCACTCAGGTCGGAAATCTCAACTTCCACCGGCTCTCCAACTTTTTCGCCGGCAGCATTGCGTGAATTTCGGCACCCTGCGAGAAGCATCATCGCGAGCAGCAATGATACTTTCAGTTTTATCAGATAAGTGCCGAAATTCATGGTGTAATCTATTTGAGATTGTTACGGGCATCCTCCACAAATCGCGGAGAGGGGTCGGAAGTGACCGGTATCCCTGCGGCTGTGAGGTTGCGCAAATAATCAAGAACACGATGATACATCTCGCGGTTATCGCTCCAGATCGGCCTGTGGCGTTTGAGAGGAGTCATATCATCATTGCCCTCAGCTAAATAATCTATGGTAGTGATGATATATTCCCGGTTCGGGTCTATGGGTTTACCATTGATCAGAGCTTGCTTGAAGCTGCCGTCGGCATTCAGGATTGCCTTAACCTCGCGGCTCACCGACTCTCCACCCTTGCCGGCCACGGTGCGGAATGTCTCTATCAAGTCGCTGCCGTTGAGACCTATTATTCGCAGGCGGTTGGCAAAAGGGAAAGTAGCCATAATCTGACCCTCTGTTACAGCTCCCGGTCTCATGGGCTGGCGGATACCACCCACATTCATGATTGCAAGATCTATATTCGGAATCTCAAGGCCGGAAGTTCTGAGCGTATCGGCAAGCTCCCGGGAATAATCGACAGCAAAGTCTGCCGTCCAGTTGGGATATGCGCCTGTAGATATACCGGTGGGCATCTCTGTAAGCGACCAAGCTACCGCCAGATTGTTGAGAGAGTCAACTCCCGAGCGGTATGGCGCAAGAAAATCTATGATTTCTTTCGAATACGCTTCAGGTGCAAATCTTTCGGTTACAGGGATTACCCGGTAATCCATCTTCTGATTCTTGAAATCCGAGAGGTCAAGTTTGATATATCCGAGATATCGACCATTGCGGCCTGTCTGAGCCACAAGCACATCACTGCCATCGGCATTGAGAATCCAGTGAGGTGTTTTTTCGGGAGTCGCCGGATCAATGAGCGTGTGAGAATGTCCCCCGATTATTATATCGATATCCTTGCTTGCCTTGGCGAGGGCTATATCATCGGGGCGTCCCAAAGGCTCATCATAACCTATATGTGTTATCGCTACCACCAGGTCAGCTCCATGTTTTTTAAGTTCTGCTGCCGCTTCATTGGCAGTGGCTATCGGATCCTTGAATTTCATGCCCGCGTAATTCTCTGCCACAATCAGGCTCTGAGGATCCACATTGAGCCCGATAAATCCAACTTTCTTTCCTCCGATTTTTTTTATGGTCCAGGGCTTGAAGAGACCCTTCGCAGGAGTGTCGGAGAAATCGTAATTCGCTGACAATCGGTCGGCTTTGACTCCGCGCCAGAATCGCGCCAGATCATCGAGACCATTGTCAAACTCATGGTTTCCGAGGATTCTCACATCATAATCCATAAGATTCATCAGCGGATATTCCACCTCTCCATTATAGAGTTTGAAATAAAGACTCCCCTGCACCACATCGCCGGCATCTACGAGCAGCACATTTTTTTCGGCAGCTCTCACCGAATCAATCAGGGCTTTGCGGGCAAGCACACCACCGCGTCCCGATGCATCGGCATCGATGGCGGAGTGTGTATCGTTAGTGTGCAAAAGCACAAGGCTCTGTGCCCCCGCTGTCGCGGAGAGGCACAGAGCCATTGCAATAAGTATTTTTTTCATGATCAGAAATCTATGAGCACTTTACCTGTCATCTCTTTAGGTTGGGTGAGATCCATAAGCTTCAGAAGCGAGGGGGCTACATCAGCCAGGCGGCCGTTTTCCACTTTGGCATCCTTGTGAGACCCGATATAGATGAATGGCACAGGGTTCAGGGAGTGTGCGGTGTTGGGAGTGCCATCTTCATTGATAGCATGGTCAGCATTGCCATGGTCTGCTATAATAATCATCTCATAACCATGAGCTTTGCCGGCCTCAACAACTTTTTCCACACAAGTATCCAGAGTGGCTACCGCTTTCTGGATTGCATCATACACTCCGGTGTGACCCACCATGTCGCCATTAGCGAAATTCACCACAATGAAGTCATATTTCTCAGTGTCGATCTCCTTCACAAGTTTTTCAGTGACTTCGGGTGCGCTCATTTCGGGCTGCAGGTCGTAAGTCGCAACCTTGGGTGAGGGAACAAGAATGCGATCTTCACCCTCGAATGGAGCTTCGCGGCCGCCATTGAAGAAGAATGTGACGTGAGCATATTTCTCGGTCTCAGCGATATGCAGCTGCTTGAGTTGCTTTGATGAAAGATATTCTGCAAGAGTATCAGGCACATCTGATTTGTTGAAGAGAATCTTCACACCCTTAAATGAATCATCATAAGGAGTCATGCAGAAATACTGCAGATCGGGTATCGGGTTCATGCCACCCTCAGAGTGCTGAGTGAGCACAGTGGTGAGCTCCTTGGCGCGGTCGTTGCGGTAGTTGAAGAATATTACCACATGGCCTGCACCGATGCGACCGTCTACAGTGTCATTGACTATAGGTTTGATGAACTCGTCGGTCACACCCTCGGCATATGATTCCTCGACAGCCTTAACCATATTGTCTGAGTGTTTTCCTTCGCCATATACCAGCAGGTTATAGGCCTCCTTGACGCGCTCCCAGCGTTTGTCGCGGTCCATGGCATAATAGCGTCCGATTACTGAAGCAATCACACCGGCGCTGTTTTTGCAGTGGTTTTCTACATCGGCGATAAATCCTGCTCCC
This sequence comes from uncultured Muribaculaceae bacterium, assembly GCA_947175145.1. Lineage (GTDB taxonomy): Bacteria > Bacteroidota > Bacteroidia > Bacteroidales > Muribaculaceae > Lepagella. The sequence goes on from CAMWLY010000033.1 coordinate 8,128, forward strand.
GATTTCGGGTCAGTGTCGCGGCCATCCATAAATGCGTGGATATAAACCTTGTCAAGACCGTATGATTTCGCTGTGTCGCATAGTGCATAGAGGTGGTCGAGCGATGAGTGTACACCACCTGTGGAGGTCAATCCCATAAAGTGGATTGGCACATTATGATCGCGGGCGTAAGAGAAAGCCTCCTTAATCTCCGGATTGGCAGCAAAAGAACCATCGGCAATAGCGCGGTTAATCTTCACCAAATCCTGATAAACCACACGGCCGGCACCGATATTGAGGTGTCCTACCTCAGAGTTACCCATCTGACCGTCGGGCAGACCCACATCTTCGCCGCTTGCCTGGAGCTGAGAGTGGGGATTCTCTGCCACAAGCTTGTCCATATATGGAGTTGGTGTGTTGAAAATGGCGTCATCTTTCTTATGATCGCCAAGACCATATCCATCAAGGATAATCAGCATTGCTTTCTTTGACATATTCTGTATCTGATTAAATTTAAATATCCGGTTATATACTAAATGTATAACATTTCTGGAAGAACCATAGTTGATGCAAATTTAGCAAAAAAAGCCGGTTTGGCCAATAAGCCAAACCGGTTCTGATAATGTGAGAGGCTTGCGCCTGAGGCTTGATTAGTTAGCCTTCTTGGCGTAGCGCTCTTTGATGCGGGCTTTCTTACCGGTGAGGTTGCGCAGATAGTAGAGTTTTGCGCGACGCACTTTACCGAGCTTATTATTGGTGATAGATTCGATGAAGGGAGATTCCATCGGGAAGATACGCTCCACGCCGATACCATCGGAAATCTTGCGAACAGTGAAACGCTTCTTATCGCCGTGACCATTGATTTTGATCACTACGCCGCGATACTGCTGGATACGCTCCTTGTTACCCTCTTTGATGCGGTAGGCAACTGTGATGGTGTCGCCGGGACCGAAATCATCGAAATTCTTTTTGGGAGTGGCAAATGCCTCCTCTGCAATTTTAATTAAGTCCATTGTTATGATACATTTAGATTGCTCGCAATGATAACAAGCCGCCTTGTCTTGCCAGAGATTGCGAAACCGGCTGCAAATTTATAAAAATTTTCCCGAACCTGCAACTATGAGAAGATTCTAATTCTCATTCTAATTCTCAAACTGATGATTTTTAATTCAGTTATTCTCAACACATCTGATTATATGAATGCTTAATTCATACAGCATATATAGCGGGACTGCTACCAGTATCAGTGTCATAATATCCGGAGGGGTAATGATAGCTGCTATTAGGCAGATGGTCAGAAATGCATAACGGCGATACTTCACCAGAAAGCTTGAGTTTACAAATCTCATTTTTGCCAATACAAATGCTATCACAGGCAATTGAAATACCAGCCCCATAAGCAGAGTAAGGGTTACGAAAGTCGAGATATAACTGTCGAGAGTGATTGTACTCTTGACTTGATTCGCCACCGAATATGTTCCTAAAAATCTGAATGAGATAGGAAATAAGATATAGTAACTCATCAATACACCCAATACAAACAGCAGATACACAACAATTACTAATTGTGTAGAATACTTTCTTTCGCTTTCTAACAGTGCCGGAGAAATAAATTTGAATAATTCGAATAGAATAAATGGTGAGGCACAAAGAAATCCCAGATAAACCGATGTAGAGATATGAGTCATAAATTGACTTGATAAGTCTGTTGCAATCAAATCTACATGAAACTCATCAAATTTAAATTCAGGATTGAATATCTTACATATTCCCTCAATCCATCTATAAGTGGAAAAATCCCAATTGCTCGGAGCTAAAAGGAGAGTAAAGGTGTAATCTTTGAAGGCGAAAATGATACATGCGAATATTAGGGTAACCATGGCTACCCTAATTGTCATCTTACGAAGGACTTCAAGATGCCCTCCGAATGTCATCATGCTGCCGGTGGAAGACATTTTTATTGCTCCTTTGATTGATCTGAAAAGGATTGTCCTTGCACCTGACTATTTTGTTCATTGGCAGGTAAAGAGTCATTTGTTTTAGGCTCGTTTGGTTCGTTCATGCCATCTTTAAACTCTCTAACCCCTTTGCCAAGACCGCGCATCATTTCCGGAAGTTTTTTACCACCCACAAGAAGTAGAGCCAATCCACCGATAAGTATAAGTTCGGTTGTTCCGATAAAACATAATATCATGATTGTAAGACTTATACGTTAGAGACTAAATATATTGTGCCGGTTTGGAAGTCTATTTCCCAGAAGCCGTTTTCGGCGGACTTCCATCCATACTTTGCTTCCATTCTATTCCACCAATTTTGAAAATTAGTGGAAGTTTCGCCCATATCTTATACGAGACGATTATACAGATCATCGTTGTCGGCAGTAAGGATTTGTGCCAATTCCTTAAGTCCGTTCCGTCGTTCAAAAAGGGTTTGGATCTCATCGCGTTCCTGTTCGGTGACGCGACCAACTTCTTTTTTCATATTATATTATGCTATCGGTTTTGTTTGTTAGTGTATCATTAGCTGCCGAGGTGCTATTTCTGCCACTATGGTTAAATCGGCCAGTGCATCCGGTACATGCTATAGTGCAAGTTTCTTGGCACCTGGCTCGGCAACAGTAATTGCATGTATGTCTGCAAGTCTTCGAGCAAGCATTCTTACATGACTGTATGCATGAGTTCTCGCAACATGTAGTTACTACGCTTGCTGCAACTATTTTTAAAGGCGATAATGCAATAAGTCCTAAAAATGGCAATGTTAGACTAAGTGCTTTCTTAAAGAATAACCTCCTGTTAATTTGCATCTCTGCTTTTTATTTTTGTAACTATATAATTTATCTGGGTGTAACCATATATGTGATAGATGAAGTGGCAGACCCTTTACTATTACGGCATTCCACATAATAATAAATGTAGTTGCCACCGCTATAACCTGCATGAGATTTGTCAAACACGATACTTTCTGTCATTCCCTTCTTTGATCCGGTTTTATAATAAGTGGCCGCCCCATACTGGCGCATGGACTCAACTTTTGTCAAGTCACTTTTTGAGGGTGTCTTAGATGGTTTGGAAGAGTAGGCTCTCCAATGGACAATTGCACTTAGATTCTGTTCCTTATCACCGCCGGTTTTGAATCTTACGCGGATTGAGAAACTCGCCTTGTCTGCGGTTGACAGGAACTTGTCAAAAGAGGGTTTGGTGATGGTTTGTTTGCTTGTAGTGGTGGAAGAAGTAGATGAAGAAGGCTTATGTGGTTCATCTGTTTCGCAAGATGAAAACAGAACAGCAATTGCCATTAATGTGGTGCTAAAAAGTTTGTTGAATTTCATACAGTAGTTATTGAAGTTTATACAATTGTGCATTCTTACAATCTCATAATTGAGATGATAGCAGTTATATATACATAATATATTTTTACCACACTATCATTATCAGCTCATTATCAGATTTTCGGGTCTGATTAAACCATTGACATCAAGACAATAATTTTTCGATGGGGTCAACATAATCAAGTTGCGGTATTTCCTTTCCCGGCAGAAATGAGCCGATTTCGCGCAGTTTTGATAGTAGTTTTCGCGAGGCGTTACGTTCAATATGTGAAACGACACATTGTTCATGCGAAGGTGTGTTGACTTCCAGAGTGTTTTTTCGGTTTAGCCATACGCAACGCTTGCATTGGAAGGCATCGCAAATCCGACATATCGGGGCGTGGCTGATTTTGTAGAGCTGAGGGTTCTTAATATTCAACCCCGTGGCAAGATCTCCTATCGAATAGGAAACATCTTTGTCAGAATAGAAAGCGGGACAAGCATAAAATTTGCCATCCGGGCATATCGTAATAGATTCGTTGCCGGCATTGCAATTGTTCATGTTGTCAAGGAGTAATCTGTCGGTTAGGAGATTAATCTGAAGATAATGACCTTTCTTATATTCCTCAAGCACCTTATTGCCAAGTTTCTCAAGAAATTCTGCATATTTGTTTTCCCATTCTCCTTTTATAGAGGCGATATCAGTGATTATCACATTCATGCGATTGACTTTGGGAAGTATTGCATGCAGCATATTGGCATTTTTCAATAGTCTCGACAGCATCGTGCGAATAGCGTATGACTGCTTATCATTAAATTGGAAATCACTGATATTGTCAAACGTATCAAAAACCACTACATCGGCATTATCGCGAAGAGGTAGGTCTTCGCAAGTTGATGACACAATATCTGCATGAAAAGTCGAGGCAATTGCGCTCTTATATTCCTCCGGAAGCTCATAATCGGGATAGAGAAATTGAATAGTTAAATTCTCTTTCATTGACCAAAATATCGCTTCTTTAAGAATTTCGATTGGTATGAGATTACCGGTCATTCTGTCATTATTGTAATGACAGAATGATGTAGATGTATCATCTAATTGGATTATCAGATATTTAAGCATATTTAGCAGGGTTCTTCAGTTTTTTTATACGATAAAGTTTCATACAGCTCTTGTTTTCCTTCTGATTCAAGCTGATGAAACAATTTGTTCCAATAATAATTGTTGGCTCTCACTCGCGCCTTATGCATTTTGCATATTGCAGTAGCACGTTGAAATATAGTGGGAGTATCAGCGGCATCATAATTTTCACCTTGACACCATGCGCATCCCTCGGCCACATCGCAATTGATACATTCCTCTGTGGATTGGGTGCAGCGGTCAAGGGTTAAAAATGGACGTAACTTATTATAATCAATCCCATCATTTACATTTCCTATTATCCATGCTTTCTTATCGCGAAGTGAATATTGTGCAAACCGGGTGCAGGGGTAGAAGTTTCCTGCCGCATCAATGGAAAGCATCTTTCCCGCGCCACACCAGTTGCTGTTATCTTTTACACAGTCAAGAGGTTTGCCTAGCCTCTCCATGAAAAATGAGCAAGCATAATCATTGTATAATCGCTTTTCTATGATTTCATCTGCCAGAGAAATCAATTGTTCTTCCAGAAGGTTATCATCTCCTTCGTGCCATACATCTTCAAAGACACAATTGATATTGACTTCGTGAATGCCAAGTGAGTAAAGATGCAATACACTTTCCTTAATATAAGGAATATCTGCACTGCTTATAGTGACCTTGGTTGCACCGTGTGGAAATTGTGATAGCCACAGTGGAATATTACGCACCACATCAGCATAACTGCCTTTCTCCGGCCCGGAGCCTTTCCAGATTCGGTTCAGATCATGTTTCTTTTTTGTGCCGTCGATAGTAATGCCGACCGAAAGATGGTTACGATTTTTATTTATAAAGGATTGGACCTTTTCGGTGTCATAATTGATTCCATTTGTAGAGAAGCTGAATCTATAAGAATTAAACCAATGATGATTTAGGCGATACATCTCTTTTTTGATGTAATCACAAATTTTATCAATTAAATCAATTTCGAGAAACGGCTCACCTCCGATGAAATCCCAAATCACTGATTCTTCTGGGAATTCTGTTTCGCGTGAAAGAATATAGTCTATGGCTTTTTTTGCAATATCCCATGACATTCTTTCTTCCTCATTTTTGCCGACAAGATAACAATATTTACATGCTAACTGGCAATCTTTTGTCACAATAAATGTGATGCTCTTGGCAGCCCCGTTTTTCCAACCTTTATCGGACTTTTTAATTTTATCCATTTTCTTCGCGTGAAGTATAGAGTTTATTCCAGAAATAATTTTTCGCTTTTACTTTTGCTTTGTGCATTTTGCAAGATGATAATGATTGTTCGAATATTGATGATGTCGAAGAAGAATCATAATTCTCTGCGGGGCATATTTTACACCCGTTGCTTAATTCGCATTTTATGCATTTATCAGAAGTAATTTGATTGCAGTATGTCTGAAATGGACGCATTAAATTCCAATCAATTCCTTCAGTGATATTGCCTATTGATCGTGCCTCTTTAGTTCTTAATGAAAATTTGGCGAAGCGAAGACATGTATAATAGTCTCCTTTATAGTCTACGGCAAATGTAAATGAGCCGCATATACCATAATTATAAGGTATTATGTGGTTATCGGTCACAATGCCACTTCTTTCTTCAAAGCAAGATAAATCAACTATATTTTCAAGATGATGTTCAATTATATAATCCGCGCATTTGATTAACTGCCGTTCCAGAATCTTGTCATCTCCCGTTTTCCAGACATCTTCCAACACCGGATTGATATCAATTTTATTAATACCGAGACTGATGAGATGTTTTACACTGTTGAACACAAATGGTAAATCATCGTGAGATATAGTCATCTTGGTCCCTTCATCAGGGAATTGTTCTCTCCATAAGGGAATCGATGCAATTACTTTGTCATAGGAACCACTGCCATCAGGAAAAATTCGGGCCAAATCGGTCTTTTCCTTGTTTCCATCAATCGATATGCTGATGCTCAGATGTTCGTGATAGTTCTTGATGAATTGCTGAACTTCATCAGAACTGTATAATAGTCCGTTAGTTGTAATTCTGATGGTATAATTCTTTTGCCAGATATGATTTGATTCAGACGCCTTGTATAGAAAGTAACTTACAATCTTATTAATCAGAGCTATTTCAAGTAGTGGCTCACCACCTATGAAGTCGAGTATTATATCTGATTCCGAAATGAAAGTCGGTTCGGAAAATATATAATCCAGAGTGCGCTTGGCTATGTCGAACTGCATCTTATTTATCTTATTCTTGCCGACAAGATAGCAATAAGAACACCGAAGCTGACAAGCCTCAGTAACTATGAAAGTTATGGCGCGGGTTTGTTTCATGATGAATCCAGAAGTGGAAGTAAATAGAAAATTTACTTCCACCCTGTTTGAGTGTTAACGTCCGTTGCAAGAACCGCTGCAACCATGGTCGCAAGTGTAGCTGCAGGTGCCTTTGCAAGAATTACCGCAGGTTGCACGGCAAGTAGATACGCAGCTACCGCTGCATGAGCCTGAGCAGTTTCCTGAGCATGTGCAGTAACCGCTTTCACTTGCCTTGGCAATCAAAGGCATGTTTGCTAAAGCGATAGCACCGAGAATGGGAAGTGCGCCCTTGGCTGCTTTCTTGAAGAACTCGCGGCGTGACTGTAGTTCTTCATTTTTGTTTTGTTTCATGATAGTACCATCTTGTCCTATAGGCTTTCCAAAGTCGGACTGAATGGTTAAAAAAAGAAGCGTGAAAGCCTGCACTCGCTGCTCGTTCTTCCCATAGAGGCTCTCGCATTGCCCAACTCAGTAGAACGAGCAACACCGAAGCCTCACGCTGTATTACGTATCAATTGGAGGCTACTTTTGTAACCCCTAATGAATACACACCTGAGACATCTACTTGTTGCCCTATCCTTGACTGAGTTTAGAATTTGCGAGATTCCTATGGGTCAAGAATAAGCGTAAGTAAACGCTTGATTATTATGTCTGCATCCCGCCCGCGAACCCATTTTGGACTTCGGTGGGCTATCTGCACCGCAAATATACTATATATTTTGAAATCAGCGAAGTTCTTTTCAAAAAATTGCTTTTTTACATCGGCTTAATCATCGACTCGATAATGGCAATCTCAGTATCACATAAATTATACTTCTTATTTTTGCCATCTTCAAGTTTTATCGGACAGCAAAAAAAATTTTCCCAAACCTGCAACTAAGAGCCTTATTTGCTTTTTACTTTTTACTGTTTTTACATCCTGTGTTGACTTTCTCTATGGCTTCACCCTCGACAGTGATATTGATTGATGTGATGTATTTCCTGAAGTCCTTTGAATTTGTCCTGTCAATCTTTTTTTATTCTTTACCCATAAAAGAGTGTAAGATCAGTGTCGAAATTCAGGCCGAGAGGTCTCACTCTTTTATTTTGTAATATTTTTTTTGATTAATTGCTTTACAAATCTTTGTATTTTATTTTAATTATCTTATTTTTGTTGCACAAGATCGGTATGTATATAATTTTTTGCTCACAATTTATGAAACATCTTAGAAGCCTGATTTCACTTTTTATGTTTGTGACTTTAGGCTTTTCGACAACAAAAGCAGAAGAAATCAAAGAGTTTTCAAGGGAGGATGCGTTTAATCTGGTTAAACAGCATTTTCCAGGATCAGATACCAATTTTTTCGTCATACTAGAAAATGGTAATGATGACTGGTGCTTTTTTGTAGATTCCTATCCTATGTTAGGTTGGGAACATGATTGTTACACTGTGTATGTACCGAAAGATTCATCACTAACTACTGCTGCATTATAAATCGAACACCGCAGACTTCCTCCTGACGAGGAACTTGTCCCGTTAGAACTACATTATAAAACCTCGTATACTACATCTCACTCTAAAACCATGCATTCCGCCCCAAATGTTGTTAGCGAAAATGATTATGGCAATCAGACTTATGCCATAATCTTGAGTGGCGGTGTTAATAAGAATGCAAATAGTCAGATTTATTGGAACGATTGTTCCTTTATCTATCAAACTTTGGTAAATAAGTATGGTATTCCTAAAAACCATATTTATCCTATCATGGCAGATGGTGAAGATCCGGCAGTCGACATGCGTGGTGATACGATGCGGACATATATTTCTCAGAATCTTGACCTTGATGGGGATCAGATTCAAGACATTTATTTAGCTGCTACATGTGAAAATGTGGAGAATACTTTAAATGAAATCAAGTCAAAAATTAAAAGGAATGGTCATTTATTTATCTTTGTGAGTGATCATGGTGGGAGTGAGGATAATAATTTGCAATCGTATATATGTTTGTGGAAGAATGATATACTACACGATTATCAGCTTGCCGAATGGCTGAAGCCATTTCAGGATAAATCCACCAATATCAGTGTAGTAATGGGGCAATGTTATTCCGGAGGGTTTATTGATGATTTAACACAAGTAGGGTGTGTTATTGCCACAGTATGTCCTGGAAATGTGCCCGCTTTCGCAGGAAATATAGAAAATTATACTGAATTTTTATATTATTGGACATGTGCTGTTAATGAAATGGATTCTAATGGGGAAAATAAAGTATTTTCGGATTACGATGGCAATGGCCGAGTCACTATGGAAGAAGCATTCAGATGTGCTAAGGAGAATACTAACCCTGATGTAGGCAAATCTCAGTATAATTCAAATCCTCGTTCTATAGGAGAAGATTTGGCTCTTAATCATATACCTCTTGCTGTCGATATTTATATTAAGGATAATGAAGAAGATACTGGCAAGGAGATAAATACCTCAACTGATAAATCTTGGATTAGCCCCTCGATATGGGTCAGAAATGAAAAAGATGGAGTTGAAAATCATCAAACTCCTATTTTTAGCAGTGAAAATGATACTGCATATGTATATACACAAATCCTTAATAGAGGCAAAAGTAGATATACAGGTAGCCAATGGCTTCATGTTTATTGGGCGAAAGCATCTACAGCTTATAGTGAAGACACATGGCAAGGCAAAGAATGTCTGATAGATATCTCAGGTAAGTCATTTCCTACGGGTGGACATATCACTCCGATTGAAATAAGTAGAATTGAGCCGAATGATACCCTCAACGTGGTAAGAACATGGACATTGCCTGCAGATTTTATTTCATCTTTAGATCCAGAACATGGATTCTGCCTGAAGGCAAGAATATTGAATACCCCCATTGACGAAGAGTATGATCATGGCAACTTGAAATTTGAGGTTCTTAACAATAACGATGAAGCCGAAAAAGGATTAATTATAAGAGCTAAAAATGATTATGGCAAAGTTAATAAAGTTTACATGAGAAATCCGGGGGATAAGTCTGCAAAATTTAAACTTGAACTTGCTCCAAGGACATCAATGGATGTTGAGGTTTTCAAACTATCAGATGTATATTTGGAATTGAGCGATAATTTGTTTGCCGCATGGAAAGCCGGAGGATATAAGTCAACTGGACTTGACACATCCAATCTACAAGCTAATTCGATAAATCCTAAATATATAGAGTGTACATCATCGCAGGTCGTGTTAGAAAATATAAACCTCAAAGCGAAAGAGGTTTGCGAAGTTGGAGTGAAATTTGATTTCATATATCCATCTCACGTAGTCAGATCATATAAATATGATATAATGCAAAGAGATGAATATAATAAAATCCTCGGCGGTGTTGCAATTGAAATAGTAACGCCATTTGCAAGTGAATTACCTATGGATATAATTTCAGATACTACTGAAGATAATCAATTGAGACTATATGTTAAAAGCGATAGAATTTCTAATATAAGCTGGAGAGATGAAAATAATCATTTATTAGGAAACCGAGATTCAATATTGCTGAAACACAATAACAAAGCCAAACAAATTTCTGCAATCGGATTTAATGATGATGGAGACATAGCAAGGGATTCTGTGTTGATTCAAGCTTATAATGCAATTAAGGATATTGAAGTCAACAAAGGATCGCATTTGATGACCGTTAAGTTCGCTTCGCCTGTGAAAGAAGGCTCAACTATTTCAATAGTGTCAATAGATGGCAATTCATCAACTCTGAAATTCGATTTGCCAACGGGAATATCAGAATTTACTATAAATACCGAGTCGTTTGGCAATGGAATTTATGCTATTACATACTATTACGAAGAAGAAAAAATCGGACAATCTAAGATAAAGATCTTATAATAATACATATAATGAAAAGATTTATAACTTCAATATCAGCTGTTGGTTTAGCACTGATGGCTTTAGCCGGTCTACCAAACCGCGAAGTAAGAGTTCGGGATGATTCAATTCGAGAAGAAAATTCTCGCTGTGACGAGACTGTGAAATTTGATGATGTTTCTTCTTATAGTGCAATGCAAGCACTTATTGAAAAGAAGAGATTAGAAATCATGAAATCAGCAAGAACCGGAAAAGATATGAATTTTCTTGAAGTTGAAGTACCAACTCCCGGGAAGCTTGCGGAAATTCTTGATGGTAAAGCAAATGATGTCGATTCATTGGTAGTTACCGGAGAAATCAATGCAGAAGATATTGAGACTCTGAGAAAGTTAGGTGTGCATGCTTCATTACAGGTGCTTAACCTTTTCAATGCTCACGTAGTAGAAGAAGAAATTCCCTATTCGGCCTTCTACAATTTTCAAGATCAAGGGCAAATATGGCATGAAGAGTGCGAAGGATTTAAGCCGTTGAAATTTCGAAGGGTAATGCTTCCGAACGACATAAAGCGGATTGACGCATCGGCATTTAGATTTGCCATAAATCTGGAAGACATCAATATTCCTGAAAGTTGCAGGGAAATTGGTATCAACTGTTTTGGCGAATGTTGGTACCTTATGACAAACCCATTAGTATTTCCTGAAGGATTAGAAGAGATTCCATACGGATGTTGTTTTCGTTGTAATAGCATTCAAGAGGTAGTGCTTCCATCAACTATCAAAAAAATTGGAGCCGGTGCATTTTATTATAACGATATACACCAGATTGATTTTCCAGCAGAATTAGAATACCTTGATTCTCAAGCATTAATGGGCAATCCTCTTCAAACGGTAGTTCTCCCCGATAAATGTCTTAATTATGTTGGGAATGCCGTTTTTCGAAAGTGTAAACAGTTAACTGATATCAAACTTCCTGAGGGACTAACTAATATACCTGTGGAATTTTTATCTGAATGTATCAACTTGAAAAATATTAACTTCCCCTCTTCAATTGAATCTATCGGAGATAGAGCGTTTTGGGAATGCAAATCCTTATTTAAGATTGTGTTGCCCGAGGGTCTCAAATCAATTGGGATACGTTCATTCTTTCAATGCACAAATGTCAGATACTTGGATTTGCCATCCACGCTTCAAGATATAGGAACTGAGGCATTTGCATATCTTTCTGATCTTAAGGCCATAAATTGTAGAGCCATCGTACCCCCTTTGTTTGAAAAGGGCACACATGCATTTCAACATTATGGTAATATCACAACTCCGGATAATATACCGGTCTATATACCTATAGGCACAAAAGAAATATATGAGAATGCCGCCGGCTGGTCATATTTTACCAATTTCATTGAAACTGACGATTTCACAGCGGCTATGGAATTGATAGAGGAAGAAAGTAATATAAGAAGGAAGAACCAAAAGATGTATAATCTCAATGGGATCGAAGTCAAAAACCCCAATGAGAGAGGATTAATATTGCGCGATGGTCGCAAAATGTTGAAATAGACTGCTTTTTGTAAGCATCATTGATTGATGTGATGTATTTCCTGAAGTCCTTTGAATTTGGCCTGTCAATCCTTTTAAATTTTTTACGAACTATATTAAAATCCAAATAAAATGAGGCAAAAATTACATCCGCCCTAAATTATTTGATGAATTGTCTTTCCGCTGTCCGCTCTGGGGGGGGGGGGGGGGGGCCCCCCCCCCCCCCGCCGCCCCCCACCCCACACCAGAAAGGGGGGGTGGGGG